>USJJ01000129.1 GCA_900554995.1 uncultured Ruminococcus sp.
TTGCAGCCGCATTCCCGTCAGCTTGCGGTAAGACAAACCTTGCTATGCTTATTCCGCCGAAATATCTTAAGGAAAAGGGCTACAAGATCTGGACAGTCGGCGACGATATCTCTTGGATGAGAATCGGTGCAGACGGACGTCTTTATGCGATCAACCCCGAGAACGGCTTCTTCGGAGTTGCTCCGGGCACAAATGCAAAGTCAAACTTCAATGCTCTTGAGTCAACAAAGAAGAATACAATCTTCACAAACGTTGCACTCAATCTTGATGATAACACAGTTTGGTGGGAGGGTCTTAATAAGGATCTCCCGACAAATGCAATTGACTGGAAGGGTAATAAGTGGGATGCTTCCAAGTTCAATAAGGCTGACAAGAGCACATATGCCGCTCATCCGAACTCAAGATTTACAGCTCCGGCAGTTAACTGTCCGTGCATTTCTCCTGAGTTTGACAAGGGCGAGGGAGTGCCGATTTCAGCAATTATCTTCGGCGGACGCCGTGCAAAGTGCGCTCCGCTGGTTTACCAGTCAAAGAGCTGGGAGAACGGTGTATTCATCGGTTCTGCAATGGCTTCCGAGACAACAGCAGCCGCAGCAGGTGCAGTAGGCGTTGTTCGTCGTGATCCGATGGCTATGCTCCCGTTCTGCGGATATCATATGGCTGACTATTTCCAGCATTGGCTTGATATGGGCAAGAAGCTCGGCGATAAGGCTCCGAAGATCTTCAACGTTAACTGGTTCCGTACCGACGATGAGGGCAACTTCATTTGGCCGGGATTCGGTGACAATATGCGTGTTCTTAACTGGATCATCGACCGTTGCGAGGGCAAGGCAGATGCTACCGAGACTGCTATCGGTTACGTTCCGAAGCCGGAGGATATTGACCTCACAGACCTTGATATGGATATTGACACTCTTAAGTCAATCCTTGATGTTGATAAGGATACATGGACAAAAGAGGCTGCCGAGATCGAGGAGCACTACAAGAAGTTTGGCGACAAACTCCCGCAGGAGCTCAGAGATCAGCTTAACAACCTCAAAGCAAATCTTGAAAAATAAGATAATAAAAAACTCATCCGCCGAAGAAATTCGGCGGATGTTTTTTATATAGTGACACTTTATTTAACGTGGCATTTGACAAAGAAACAAATTCAAAGGGCACGATGCCCTCATCGTGCCGAGAAAGTCTAATAATCGCTAACCTTGGACTTTTTGGTGTCTCCATTTAAAGTGTGCACCAAAAAGATGAGAATAAGAAGAACCGAGCCTGTAAACAAGCTCGGTTCTTTATCTGAATATTCAATTATTTGTTGATTGAATCCATAAGGCTCTGAAACTCATTAATCGTTGTCGATCCGGCAACATTACCTGTTGCAACGATTTCCTCGTTAACACCGGAGAGGATACTGCTGTAATCATTGTCCTCGAGGATGTAGCCGATCTGATCGTTCATAAGACCGAAAACAAGGAGCTCCTTGTCTGTTCCGACGATGTCCTGAAGTGACGGATAATTGAAATCAGTACCTGTCCAGGAGTGATCTGCGTCAAGGTAACCGCCGTAAGCGATTGCAGGCTCGAGCTCACCGGGGATAATTGCAACTGCAAGTTTTGTGCCGATTTCAAGATATCCGAGTTCGGTTGCAACCTCAAGCACATTGTTGTCATCGTCTGTCGCAACAACTGTGTTTGTAAGTGCTCCGAGCTTTCCTGCAAATTCAAGAATCTGGTTTGTGACGGGAACATAGTACTCTCTCATTCTGTAATTGAGGAGGGGAGCGACCTCGGACTCTGCTGCGGTCGATTCAACAATATGCTTGCCGAGCGCTGTTCCGTAAATCTTGAGAGAATCAATTCTTGATGTTCCCTCGGGAATATCAAGTCCGTCATACTGTGAGGAGATCGCAAGCTCAGCGCCCTGAATCTGAATGAAGTTTGCACCTGCCTTGTTGACTTCCTGCTCAATGTAATATGGATAGTCGCCCGTAATTTCCGTTCTGCCTGCGCCGTTGCCGACAGCGTGAATAGCCATATTGCAAAGCCAGGTTTCCTTTGTCCCGTTATCGGGAACAAAGCGGAAGCGATGTACCTTTGTGTCGTAAACCTTAGGCTCACGCTTATCACGGATAAATTCACCCGACTCAATCTCGGAATAGTACATCTTACCGGTTGTCATTGAATTTACAGCCTCTTTTACAGAAGCAACCGTAACTTCATAGAGATGCTTCATAAAGCTCTCATTTTGACCGTTGAGGAGTTTATAATTCGTTCCGAACGTGTTGTTGATCTTGTTAAGTGCAGGGTTTGCAAAAATCATCTTAACAAGGTCGCCGTTCATTCCGAATGTATCAACACAGCTATGCTGATGAAGAACAGAAATGTTGATGCCGACAATGTTGTTTGCTTTTGCAAAATCAGCAAGCTCTTTACGAATGCCGCGAACATCACTGCTTGACATACCGAATCCGTCAATAACAGCGAATACAAGAGTTCCTCTGCCGCTGCCGTCGTTGATTGCTATAACACGGACACGCTGATCGTCATAGATGGCGGTTGCAGCCTTTGACTTCGGGAAAGAAAGACTTCCGCCAACATAATGCTTGCCGTCGAGCTCGTCGCCGGTCTGGAGGGAAGCACTGCCGTAGCCGAGACTCCAAACTGCATTAGCAGCAGGGGTGCTGAGGTAATCTTTCATACCCTCAAAGAACATATCATTTGTAAAGTTTTCTTTCTGCTCAAATTTTACCGAGGGAATATTTTTGTTGATTCCCTTGACAAGGGCGTCAATTATCTGATCCGCAACCTTGTAGAGAGATTTGAGAAGCATATTTCCAAGCTCGTCCCATGATGACGGAATTTTAATGCCGCTCACATCAATGCTTGTAACAGCAATGGATTCATTTGTCGCTGTGTCCGCCGCAAAAGCACTGCTTGAAAGGGCAACGCTGAAAACGGTGAAAACCATAACGACAGAAAGAATCAATGATATTACTTTTTTCATATTATATCACCTTTCTGAATAATATTTTACAAATATCATTTTACCATAAAATAAAAATTTTTACAACAAAATGGCGTTGTGAAAAATTACCGAAAAGAAAGGCGGATTTTTGTATGGGTTGTTCTATTGCCGAACTGAGAAATAAGGAAGTAATCTGTAAATTGAACGGTACGAGAATAGGAAATGTCGATGATGTCGAGCTGGATATTAATACGGGACGCCTTGTTTCGATTATAATTTACGGAAAGGGTAAGGTAATGGGACTTTTCGGAAAGAGTGAGGATTTTGTGATCCCGTGGGAGAGCATCGACGTTATCGGCGAGGACACAATCCTTGTCAATTGCGAGTGTCCTGTGCCAAAGAGCGGTCGGGTAATTTAAGTCTGTTTGAGTAAGTTCTCCATAGAGTTTATTTCGAGATAAGGCTTAAAGATTAAGTTTCCACTTGATTTCAAGCTCAAGTGGAGACAAAAATATTTTATTATTCGGTATAACTAAATGTAGCGAAATGACGGGATACATAGTGTGATGAAAACACGGTAGCGTTAAAATATACAGAAGCCCCACTCTCCTGTTGAAGAGTGGGGTGAAAATCATTCTGTCTTAAGTTTAATTCCGAGTTCGTCAAGCTGAAGGTCGTCAACCTCTGCCGGGCAGCCTGTCATCGGCTCGCTTGCATTCTGAACCTTCGGGTATGCGACGACATCCCTCAAGCTGTCACAGCCGAGCATCTGCATAACAAGACGGTCAAGACCGATGCCCATTCCGCCGTGCGGCGGTGCGCCGTATCTGAATGCGTCAAGCAGATAACCGAATTTTGCATAAGCCTCCTCCTGAGTAAGGTTGAGAAGGGTGAAAATTCTGCTCTGAAGCTCGGGATTCGTAATTCTGATTGAACCGGATGAAAGCTCGATTCCGTTGAGCACAAGGTCATATGCTTTTGCTCTTACCTTTGCCTTATCGGTTTCAAGGTATTCAAGACATTCGTCCATAGGAGCGGTAAACGGATGGTGCATAGCAACCCAAGTCTTGCTGTCCTCGTCCCAATCGAAGAACGGGAACTCCGTGATCCAAAGTAGATTGTACTGACCCTCCGGAATGATGTCAAGTCTCTTTGCAACCTCCTGACGGAGTGCACCGAGAGCGTTGAAAACAATTGAATTCTTAACGTCGCCGATAATGAGAACAACGTCGCCTGCTTCTGCGCCGGCCTTATCAAGAATAGCCTTGAGCTCGTCCTCGGTGATAAACTTTGCAAATGATGAGGAAACCGTTCCGTCCTCGGCAATTCTTGCCCATGCAAGACCCTTTGCGCCGTTGCCCTTGACCGAATCGGTGAGCTTGTCTATCTCTTTTCTTGAAAGCGACTTGAAGGCATTTTTTGCTGTAATGCCTCGTACAGAGCCGCCGTCCTTGACTGTATTGGAGAACACTCCGAAGCCGCAGTCCTTAACGATATCGCTGAGGTCGTAGAGCTCCATACCGTAACGTGTGTCGGGCTTATCGGATCCGAAACGCTCCATAGCCTCTTTGTATGTAATTCTCGGAAGCGGAAGCTGAATATCAACGCCGAGAGCCTCTTTGAAAACTCGCTTCATGTATCCCTCGCCGATATTGAGAACGTCCTCCATGTCAACGAATGACATCTCAAGGTCGATCTGTGTAAATTCGGGCTGACGGTCGGCACGAAGATCTTCGTCACGGAAGCAGCGTGCAATCTGCATATATCTGTCAAAGCCTGCAACCATTGAAAGCTGCTTGTAAAGCTGAGGCGACTGCGGAAGCGCATAGAAGGAACCGTTGTGAATACGGCTGGGAACAAGGAAATCTCTTGCTCCTTCGGGAGTGGAACGGATAAGA
>USJJ01000130.1 GCA_900554995.1 uncultured Ruminococcus sp.
TCATCAGAGTTGTACGGAGCTTCGTGATGTAGGCAGCATTCCCGCATGCCTCAGTAAATACGATGCCATGATAAGATGGGTTTGGCTGGCTTAATCCCGGGAATTTGTCGTTCTGTGCCCAGTCAAATTTACCCGAATCAACAACAACGCCACCCATTACTGTGCCGTGACCGCCGATGAATTTTGTTGCCGAATGAACAACGATGTCTGCGCCGTGCTCAATCGGACGGATGAGGTAAGGCGTTGCAAAGGTGCTGTCAACGATGAACGGAATCCCGTGCTTGTGAGCGATTGCGGCGATTGCCTCAAGGTCGATAACATCGGAATTGGGATTGCCGAGGGTCTCCGCATAGAGGAGCTTTGTGTTCGGCTGAATTGCCTTTTCAAAATTCTCAGGCTCTGAGGGGTCAACAAATGTCGTGCTGAGACCCTGCTCCTTGAGCGTGTTGGCAAAAAGGTTATGTGTGCCGCCGTAAAGGTTGGTTGATGAAACAATGTGGTCGCCCGCAACAGCGATATTTTGGATCGCATATGAGATTGCAGCGGAACCGGAAGCAGTGGCAAGTGCAGCCGCACCGCCCTCAAGAGCGGCAATTCTCTTTTCAAAAACGTCTGAGGTCGGATTCATCAGTCTTGTGTATATGTTGCCGCCCTCGGTAAGACCGAAACGACCAGCCGCCTGTGCAGAATCCTTGAAAACATATGATGTTGTTGCATAGATGGGAACGGCTCTTGAATCTGTTGCCGGATCAGGATTTTCCTGACCTACGTGAAGCTGAAGTGTTTCAAATTTATAATCTGACATAATGATTTTCCTTTCTTGTTTAAAAAATTTTTGATAATATTTTTGCACAAGCAAGAATTACATTCGTCCGAATCTGAAATTTTGTCTCAACAGCTTTTCAAAAATGTTGTTCATATTATCACCTATTAAAAAACGGAAAGTCTTTGCGGCTTTCCGTTAGTTTGTTTATAAATTATCCCTACCGGAAGGCACAATAAAAGAAATGTGTTCGCAAATACACATCACAAAAAGCATTGAAGAAAAATTTTTCATCTTGCTTACCTCCCACTCATTTATTAGGTTAGATGTATAATATCACAACCTACCTACCTTGTCAATAGGTAAAACAAAAATTTTTATTTTTTTACGGGAATTGTGATTTCAGTCACGAACTTTTCCGTGTCATTTGTCAATCCGTAGTCGATCATTGTAATTTCCCGAGAAGATCCGGCAATTTTAAGACATTTATCATTCATATATTCCGAGAGTTTCTTGTATTGCGATGCCGCCTCGCCGTGACTGCCACGGAAACGTACCGATACGCAGGGACTTTCGGAAATTGTTTCAATCTTGCCGCTGTATTTATCCTCATTCTCAATTACAAGAAAAATGTAATCGTATTTATCGTAGACCTCTCTCAGCAGATTTTCCTCTGAGATGCCGAAACCGACCTTGCCGAGGAAAACAACGGGTTCATCCTCCATCTCGCTTAACATACTGACGGATGCCTCAATCTCATCACGGCTTCTCAGCTTCAAAGAACCTCTGAAACGAATTAAATGGCTCGACGGACAGGTGAATTCCCTTATTTTATCAAGCTCCGAGCTTTTGGCATCGGCAATCTGCCGTAAACGGTTATTGATTTTTTTCTCAATATTTTCAAGCTCCTTTTTCTTCTGAATAACCTGTTGCTTTTGGATCAGGAGCTTGTCCTCTATAACATCAATATCTCTGTTCTTGAAAAAATCGGCAATCTGCGGCAGCGGCATATCAAGTGCACGCAGATACCGTACAGTATTAAGAATCTCAAATTGCTTGGCGCTGTAATATCTGTAATTGCTTTCCGGGTCAACGTATTCGGGAACCAGTATTCCGAGAGTTTCATAGTGACGCAGACTGCCTGGGCTGAGATGAAAAATTTTTGAAATATCGCCGATCGAGAACAGTGAGCTTTTATCCATTTTGAAAATCCTCCGTCTTTTCCTTTTTGTTGGTTACAATGTATGCGATAACGCAGATAACGGTCGAAAGAAGCGAACCGCACGGTGCAGCGCAACCCATTGGGAATAGCGTGGCGGGGAATTTAATTGATGCAATATATGAGATCGGAATCCTTGCGAGCACGATGGAAATCGAATTGTGCAGGAATGAAATCCCCGATTTTTCAATTGCGCAGAAATATCCGGACATACAGAAATGGATTCCCGCAAAGAGATAGTCCACAACATAACTGCGAAGATACTGTGTGCCGAGTCGAACAACCTCGGGACTGTCGTCAAACATAGCGACAAGCTGAGGCGCAATGAGCTGAACAACGCCGATTACAGCCACGCCCGAGCAAATGATAAGTATAATGGCATATCGCAGGGTGAGCTTTGCTCGGTGCGGCTTGCCTGCGCCGATATTTTGTGCGCCGAGTGCGGAAATTGACGAAAGCATCGACGACGGAATAAGGAAAAGAAAACTGATAATTTTTTCAACGATTCCGACAGCCGCCGCATCGTTGAGACCTCTGCGGTTTGCGATGATCGTTATGATGATAAACGAAATCTGGATGAATCCGTCCTGCAAAGAGACAGGAATACCGATTCTCAAAATATTGCCGATCGTATCATTTTTGAGAATAAAATCTTCCTTGGTGAGTTTAATTTCCGTGTTCGTTTTTCGGATAACGATCAGTGAAATTATAACGGAAATTGTCTGAGAGAGTGTTGTTCCGAGCGCCGCACCGGACGGCCCCATTTTGAGAGCACCGATAAAAAGATAATCAAGACCGATATTGCACACGCAAGCGATCGCTATGAAATACATCGGGCTTTTGCTGTCGCCGAGCCCACGGAAAATTGAGCTGATAATGTTATACGCCGTTATGAACGGGATGCCGATAAAGCAGATTGTCAGGTAATCGACCGTGCTCTCTACCGCCTGAGCAGGCGTTGACATAACGGAAACAATTGAGCGAACGAAAACCAGAAGGAGTGCCGCTAAAGCAACCGAACCGAGCATAAAAAGCGTCACAGTGTTGCCGATATAGCGTGATGCGGCTTTGCGTTCATTTGCGCCGACGCTTCTGCCGATAGTAACGGTGGCGCCCATCGCAAGTCCGACAATCATCACCGTTACCATATGCATAATCTGACTGCCGATTGAAACTCCAGTAATACTGTCCGTTGCGTTGAACTGACCGACGACAAAAAGGTCCGCCATTCCGTAAAGCGTTTGCAGAAAATAAGACAGCAGATAAGGCAAAGAGAAGAATATTAAGTTTTTAAATACACTGCCTGTTGTAAGATTCTTTTCCATATTTTTTGTCGTCCGTATACCCACTGTCCGATAACACATTTTTCTCAGGATATACATTCATCTCCTTAAGTGATTATATCATAAACTCTGCAATTGTTGTAGAGTCAAGATAAAATTATTAAAATTTTATATGCTTTTGCAAATGAAGATCTTGCAAGCAGTAGGGAGATGCGGTCATCAGTCACCAACGGAATTAAACTTCTCCCAGAACCAACTTGTGTGGCACAATGCACACGTCGTGTCGTTAAAATTAGATGAAAATTAATTTTGATGCAGATTCTCCCGTTCTTTTCCTTTGATCTCATTATAGAGAGCAACTTGAGAGATATTTTTTTCTATGGAAAAAAGCTGTAATTCACTTGTTTTAAAAATTTGTGAATTACAGCTTTTGATTTTGTTGTGAATTTTATAAAACCTTAAAAAGGTATCTGAAGAACGAAACAAGATTCTCATAAAATCTTCTGACAGGCGACGTTGGTTTTTCTTCCGCCGGTTCATCGTTTTTCGGTTCTTCGGCAGGTACATCCTGCGATATTATCTCACTGTACTCGGCAAACACCGAAGAGGTCTGAATATTCTCCAGCTGATCAACCTGTGAAAGCAGGATTCCTGCCTCTTCAAGAAGCGTGAGGTCTGCGGAATTAATTACGCCGTCGTGATTACAGTCCGACGCAAGCCTCGTTGCCGCATCGGGTTTGAGCATTCCGCCGATTATCATAGAAACTACCGTTGCGTCCTGTCCGTCGTAGATTCCGTCTCCGTTGACATCTCCGAAAACGACAACCGTATATGTTTTCAGTATGTTGCCCGTTTTATCGTCCACAATTTTAATCGTGTCGCCGGTTTTCGGCTTTGACACATCTTCCATTTCAAAATGAGTTCCGAGCTTTATTCCGATCGAGTTGTTTACCGAATCCGTTATATCCTGTAAAATATTGAAGCCGTAAACAAGTCCGTTCGAATCATTGACCGTTATGGGTCCGCCGTTTTTCTTAAGTGTAATATCTACCTTGATCTGCAAGCCTGCGTCAACTGTTGCCTGAGAAACATTGACCGATCCGACTTTTGTTTCATAGCCGGCTTTCGTTACAGTGTAAGTATAGTTGCCTGCCGTCACAAGGAAGTAATATTCTTTATTAAGCGGCTCAACAACATTGCCCTGCTCGTCATTAACGGTAAGGGTCACGTCTGTATAAGGAATGTTGAACTGGATCGTGCTTTTCGCATACTCGGTTTTTGTTACAAGGAACGGCTGTGCATAGCAAATTCCGCCTTTACCGAGTACATAGATACGGACATAAGAATTGATTTCGCTCTCGTAATCATTGAGATCAAATGTAATCTCTTCATTGTCCGCACTGACCGCCTTCTCGGCAATAACCTTGCCGTCGGCTACCATTTTAACGGTGTGAGCGTTGTAGGGATTGATGCTGATCTGATTTTTATCATCGTCAACATTAACCCTGCTGATCATCGGGAACGGTCCCTCGGCCTCGAATCCGTTGCCGAGCTCCCAATCGTTCTTTGAAGTCTTTGAACAGGCAAAG
>USJJ01000131.1 GCA_900554995.1 uncultured Ruminococcus sp.
CGAGCAAGACTGATCTTAAACCGGGCGAAGAGTTTACTGTTGATGTTTATTTGACAACAGATTTCTACTTTAGCATAAGCCAGCTTAAAACGACATTCTTTTATAACAATACTCTTGTTGATATGATAGGCTGCGATGAGAAAAATAAGGGTACGGCAGATGCTGACAAGGGACAGGATGCATCGGAAATGAAGCAGCATACCATCGGTTCATACTTCAGCGATTATGCAACATATGATGAGATGACACATGTAGGTGACTATACATATGGTTCTTACATCAAGTCGCTTGGAGATATGCGAGAGCTTGAATGGCCGGAATCAGTTCTTGCAATTGATAATTGGCAGAATACAATGGAGGCATATCTGTTTATGTTTGACAGCAGAGATGATGTTAAAATCGTTCCTGCACTCAAGCCTCAGGATGAACTTCTTCTTACACTCAAGATGAAGGTTAAAGATGATGCAAAAGTTGGTTCCACAACCCAGATTCTTGCACCGGGCGATGCAATGTATTCATCAGCCAAGGAACTGTTCTATGAAGATCAGGAAGCTCAGGATAAACCAATTACACCGTATTGGCAGTTCGTACGTGTAAACCCGAAAGAAAATTCGGATGATTTATATATGGCTGACTACTTGACTCAGTACGATCAGACAATAACGTCTACTCCGGCTACGGTTAATATCGTAGGCGACGATGTTCAGAAGGCTGACTACACAGCACTCGACGCAGCTATCGCAGGCTTTGACGCATCCGTTTCGGGACTTTACACAGCAGCTACTTGGAACGCATATGCTTCTGCTGTAACAGCAGGCACAAACGTTTCAAGAGATCTCCTCATAGCTGATCAGGCAATCGTTGATGCCGCTACAAAGGCAATCACAGACGCTAAGGCTGCTCTTGCTCTTAACAAGCTCGTAAGCGCTGACGTTATCGGCACACCGACTATCGGTTCCGCTGCAAACGTTCAGGTTGTTGTAAACGGTTCTCCCGCTGCAATCCGTCTTGTAAACACAGACGGCAATGCACTCACATTCAATCGTGACGACGCTACAATTACGGCAAACGGCGATAACGAAGTATGGAACATCAAGGTTTCCGTATCTTCCGCAACTGCTGACTACACCGTATTCGGTAAGTGGGGCGAGGAGTTCAACGATGCAGGACTCGCACTTACTATTAACGCTACCGAGGGTCTTGACCTCAGCGTTCATTCAATCGTTGTTCCCGATATGTATCCGACAGGAACATACACGGACGGCAGAATTTATGCAGGTATCCACACTGTAATCGTCAGAACGAGCACAGATGTTCATAAGCTCCAGTTTGTTGATCCTTACGGCAACACACGTACATTTGACAAGGTTACATGGACTCCTGTTGTTGAGGGCGACGAGCTTGTATGGACAATCCAGTTCAACTTTGCTCAGGGCGTATTCAACTTCGCTGCAAGAACACGTGCTGTTAACACAACATTTGCTCTTACAGGAGACTACATTACAGGTAGAGCATTATATTATTAATCTCTGACCGAATCAGAAAAAACAATGCTAATTTTGGCTCCGTGCTTGCACGGAGCCTTTGCCTTTTCAAAAACAGGCTTTGAATTTATAAAATTACTTATCCGTATCGACTTTTGCACTTTGCGGATAAAAGAATAAATTTAATAGCTCATTTAAGATTTTTAATCTTTCCGTTAAGAAAAATGTATTGACATAAAGATGCAAAGATGATAAAATAAAGCAGGATACTGGGATTATTGGAAAGTTAAATGTTAACAAAAAGAATTCTGATTTAATTTTTCGATATTCTGTATTGAATACATAATACAGGGGTGAAAAAGATGACTTACACAAAGCCCGAACTTGATGTTAAAAAGTTCAACATTGTTGAGGAGATTACGGCAGACGGTGATTCAGCAGCAGTAAGAACCGATTCTGCAAAGGGCGGCAAAAATGCAAGCTCGGCAGCATCGGCTGCAGAGAACAGCATCGGCAGCGATCTTATCATCGGCTAATTGAAAAAGCAACCGGATTCGGCAGACAGGCGTTGTGTTTGTCTGCCGAATCTTAGGTAATGGGAGATTATTTAGATTTTATTCATACTTATCATTTATATGGTAGATGTGAATAAATTCTGAAAAGCGGTGAAACGATGCCAGTTTATAAAATTGCCGGACTGAACGTCGGATATGAGCCGAGATTTGATTTGCTCCGCCTGCGCAGCGAGAAATATCTTTGCAATGAAGAGGCGGAATTCAAGATCGGCATATCCGATGATATGATTGAGCAACAGATCAATTACTATAAGGATATTATGGAGGGTGCCAATCTTGAGTACCTTTGGGTCGGTACGGCTTTTAATCTGAAACTGCTTGAATACAACGGTATGTATCTGCACTCGTCAACCGTTGTTGTTGACGGGAAAGCGTATTCGTTTTCCGCTCCGTGCAGAACGGGAAAATCGACGCATACTTCTCTTTGGCTGAAAATGCTCGGCGACAGAGCGTATATAATCAATGACGATAAAGCGGCTTTCAGAAAGATTGACGATAAATTTTATGTATTCGGAACACCGTTTTCAGGTAAGAACGATATCAATGTGAACACATCCGTTGAACTTGGCGGAATATGCTTCGTCGAGCAGAGTGAGACAAATCTGATTGAAAGACTGTCAAATGATGAGGCTCTCAGTCTCCTGATTTCACAGACGGTGCGTCCGTCGAATCCCGACAGAATGATTTTACTTTGCGATTTTCTCGACGACCTTTTGAAAAACATTCCGATCTACAAGTTGAAGTGCAATATCAGCCTCGAGGCGGCAGAGCTTTCTTATAAAACAATGAGTCGGCGATTACTGTAAAGGAAAGATCGTATTGAAAAAGAAACAAAACGGCAGCGATATAACTGCCCTCAAGTGGATAATTAAAACGTCAAAGGGCAGCTGGCTTTTTGTATTTGTTTATGCCGTGCTCAGTGCCGCACTTGCATATTTCGGCATCAATACGGCATACGGAGTCAAGGACGTCGTCAACGGCGCAGCGGGAAGAGACTTTGAACTGTTGAAACACGGTGCGCTGTACCTGCTTATTCTTGTTTTGATTCAGCTTGTGTTGAAAATTTTCAACAGCAATATGTATGAGCGTGCCCGAGCGAAGATTGAGATTAAGATCCGAACAAGCGTCTTTGATTCGATAATGAAAAAAGATTATTCGGAGATATCAAAGCATCACAGCGGCGATCTTCTCAATCGACTGACCTCCGATGTCCAGACAATTTGTGACGGCGTGACGGGGCTTGTCCCGAACGTTGTGGCACTGCTGACAAAGCTCATTTCCGCAGTTGTAATAATGGTGGGACTTGACTGGATATTTGCGGTGATCTTCCTCGCAGGCGGCGGATTGATTGCATTGACCACGGCTTTTTTCAGAAACTATCTAAAAAGCATTCATAAAAAGGCGCAGGATGCCGACGGTAAGGTTCGTTCATTCTTTCAGGAGTCAATCGCAAGTGCACTTGTCATTAAGGTGTTCAGTGCCTATAAACAGGTGTCGGAAAAGGCTCGTAAATTACAGCTCGATAACTATAAAATTCGCATAAAAAGAGCCACAATAAGCATCTTTGCAAATACGGGAATCCAGATGGCATTCAGCCTCGGCTATCTTTTTGCAATGGTGCTCGGCGGTTTCAGGGTTTATCAGGGCAAGATTGATATCGGTGAACTGACGGCAATATTGCAGCTTGTCAACCAGATTCAGTCTCCGCTTTCCGCGCTCGCAGGCGTTATTCCCACATTCTATTCAATTATTGCGTCAGCCGAAAGAATTATGGAGATCGAGAATTACAGCGACGAGCTTGAAATTTCGGACGATATCGGTGACCGTTACGAATATTACAATAAACTTCAAAGGATTGAATTTGATTCGATCACATTCAAATATAACCGAGACTTTGTGTTTGAAAATGCAAGTGTGACGGTTAAAAAAGGCGACTTCGCCGCAATAACGGGTATTTCGGGAATCGGTAAAAGCACGCTTCTCAAGCTGCTGCTCGGAGTTATGTCTCCGCAGGAGGGAGAAATCCGCCTTGTGACCGACAGCTCGCAGCGACAGGTTGACAGGGATACCAGAAAGCTGTTTTCATATGTGCCGCAGGGAAATATGCTTCTCTCGGGAACATTGAGGGAGAATATAACATTTATGTGCGAGGGCAGCGACGAAGAAATTGACCGTGCGATAAGGCTCAGCTGTTCCGATGAATTTGTTTCTCAGCTACCGGACGGACTGGAAACAGTGGTCGGAGAAAGAGGCCTCGGACTTTCCGAGGGTCAGATTCAGCGAATTGCGATAGCGAGAGCGATTCTTTATGACGCACCGATTCTTCTCCTCGATGAGGCGACGTCCGCTCTTGATGAGGCGACAGAAGAAAGACTTCTGAAGAATCTCAGAGCATTGGACAACAGAACCTGCATTATAATCACACATAAGCCTGCCGCCCTGAACGTCTGCAACAAGGAGATCAGGATTGAGGACAGGAAGATAAAGATAATGAACACGATCGGAGGCGCCGCTTGTGAAAATTAAAGACGGTTACAGACTCAGAAAAGTGGGGGACAAAAGCATTGTTGTGGCTCCCGGAGGAATAAATTTTACAGGACTTATAACGGTTAACGAAACGGGCACATTTATCTGGAACAAGATCAGCGAAGGCGCAGACGCGGAGACGGTTGTTGCGGAGCTTGCAAAGGAATGCAACACTCAGCCCGACGAGATAAGGAAAGATGTCGAGGAGTTTATAGAGTCCTTAAAAGGAGCAGATATACTT
>USJJ01000132.1 GCA_900554995.1 uncultured Ruminococcus sp.
TAGCATATCGTTGTATTGCAAAAATCTACAGGCAGCACCACAGTTGCAGTAGTAGATAGTCCAAATGTTTCGACATAGCGCACACCGGCAGGAAGATACACGGTATTAGTAAGACAAGCCAACGCTCCGTAAGCGATGACTTCCAACTGGGAGCCTTCTTCAAATTTTAATTTCAAATTCGGAAGCTTGGTGCATGATAGCGCTGGCAGCATTTTAAGAGTTTTTGGAATCGTCAACTCACCTATGGCGTTACAGTATTCGAAAACTGCATAGCCTAAATGAGTAAGGTTTTTCGGCAAAGTAATATCGGCTAAATTACCGTCGTTGTAAAAAGCCTCGTAACCGATTGAGGTAACGCTGTCGGGAATATCAATACCCACAAGATTTGACTGATTCTGCAATGCCCTGTCTGCAATTGCCTCTGTACCGTCCTTCACCACGAATGTTGTATTCGCCGGCATCGTTCCTTTGTATGTATAAAGCACCTTGCCGGCATATACGGGGCCGTCCGGCTGACCATTAAGCCAACCTGTTTTATCAAATGCCAGACATCCCACGTATTTCACGGAATCGGGAATCGTGATGTCAGTTAGATTGCTCGCGCCATTAAATGCGTATGTACCGATCACTTCAAGCCCTTTGTTCAGCTCAATGCTTTCTAAAGTACTTGGGAATGTTGCCTCGGTTGCAAAATGTAACCTCACCCCCACATATCTGAGCGATTCCGGACATATAATATGTTTTACATTTGAGCTATATGAAAATGCTTGATCTGCAATCGTAACGGTACCCTCTCTGATCTCCACAGTTTCTTCAGAACCATAGTAAGCAGCCAGTATCGTATCATTCAAATAGATAAACCCGTCTGAGCCTTCTTCCTGTGCCTTTGCAATGAGATTTTTGGCATAGGGACAACCATAAAAATCGTTTTTAAAGGATCCGTACATCTCTTCGATCGTACTTGGAAATTCAATATCAGTTAAGCTACTGCAGCCTTGGAAGCAAACTTTGCCTATCTTAGTAACTCCTTCTTCAAGGATAACTTTTTCAATATCCTGGCATCCTTGAAAGCAGGAATTTCCCAGTTCGCCGCTCTTGACAGTAACCGTTTTTAAGGACATTGGAATAGAGGCAATTAAATTATAGGAATCATCATAACCAGTAGACCAATTATATGTATCCCGATGCATTGTCGGTTTGTCGCCGGTACCGACCTTTCTCATTACATCGGCACAATTTGTAGCATAGCTAAACGGCCACTTAAACGGATAGGTCGGTGCATTCTCTTCTCTTTCCCCCACAAACGGCAGAGTCAGACTTTCAAGAGAAATACAGTCGAAAAAGATGCCGTTTTCAATTTTTTTGACGCCTTTGTCGATCGTAATGTTGGTAAGATGGAAGCAGTTATAAAAAGCATTGGTCTTCAAAGTTTCATTGCGGGAATAGCCGCCAGTTACGGTGATATCCTTCAGCGTTTCCGGCAGGACTGCGCCGCCTTGTTTATAGTTCTTCGAACCGAAGGCATAGCCGATGGTGTAAGATTCGCCGTTGGAGCGGTTGCCGGCAAAGGGAACCGTGAGCTTTACAAGACTCGTGCAGTCTTTCAGCGCACCGAGCTCAATCTCGTAAACAAAGTCGGGAACCACAAGCTCGGTCACGGAGGTATCCTTAACGCCTGTGATCTTCACTCTGCCGTAGCTGTCGGTCGTGTAAGTAAAGGCAGCAAGGTCGGCTTCGGTGAATGCCGGCTTGAAGGATATGCTGACGGTTATCGTTCCAAGTGTAGCATTCTTTGTAATAGCTCCTCCGCTGATGCCGAAGTAAAAGGTTTTTGCGTCGGCTGCGGACTGTGCCGAGCCCTCTATTGCCGCACTCAGATTGGCACCCTGCTCGTCGGCAGACAGCGCCGTGTAGGTGTCGCCGCTTTTGCTGTAGAAGGTGCCGGTGACGCTTGTAGATGGTGTAAAGCTCAGTTCCGCAACCACATCCACATTGGAGTGGTTGGTCATGGTAATTCCGGGCTTGTTATCCGACCAGCCGCCGTTCTCGCCGCCGATGTAGGAGTGCGTACCGGGATCCCATTGCTTTTCGCCCTCGGTGTATTTGAAGGACATTTCCTCCCAGCCGACATCCACCGATACGACTTCACCGGTGGAGGCGACGGAATATTCTCCCGCCACGTTGATTGTGCTGTTGCCGCCGCTGTTTTCTGCCGCATAGACCGTTGCCGTGACAGAAAACACCAGAACAGAGACAAGCAGAACAGATAGTAATCTTTTCATAATCGTTTTATCCTTTCCGATGTATTTTTACTTTTAACATTGATTCTTACTCGGTAACAGTCAATGTGAGTTCGCCCTTCGTATCGACCATTGCCTTTTCGCCGCTGTCGGGATCATAAGCCCGAACCACCAGCTCGGCATCATAGCCGCCGACCTGCAATTTGGATGCCGCATCCTTTTGAAGCTCCAGCTTGCTCACCTGGTTGCCCGGCGTGATCAGGTCGGATTTCGCCACCACCAAATCGTTCACCATAATCAGTATGGAAACATTCTGATTGGATGCGTTGGGGTTGGCGTAATAAATGGTAACGGTTTTTTCAGAGAGGTCGACCGTTGCCGCCGTGCCGTAGGTGACATTGATGGCACCGCCGCCTTCGGGACTGTCTAACTTGCCGCTGTCGTCACCGTCAATCGGGATTTGGTTTGACTCAATCCCCTGCGGAGGATAGTCTGGCGAGATGTCGTCGCCCCCTCGGAAGAACAGCGCCCAGATCGTCACCCCGAGGCAGATCACAATGCCGATAGCCAAAGTGATAATGAGCCATTTTAGATTTTTTTCTTTTCCATTTGTGTTGATCATATTCGGTTAATACCTCCTTGAGAAATTCAATTTACCGTATTTTCCGGTGAAAATTCAGCCGGATACGGATTTTGATTGTTTACCTACTTGTTCACGATACATTATACAACTTTTAAAAGCGCTTTTCAAGCGTTTGGGACGAATCGACATCAAGATGGGACGAATCGACAAAAGCAGCCGCACACCTCGCCATATGGCTGTTACACGATCGGAAAAATAATGTAACAGGCAGAACAGGCGGTTGTATGCGGCTGTTTTTCAGTTTTTTGTTGTTGCGGTTATAAGTTGTTCCTTTCCAGCAGTTTCCCGAAATACAGCATCATGGCTCTTTCGGAATCGCTGCTTTCATGGGCAAACTTCACCTCTGAGATATCGAAGAGCAAGCATCCGCAGTGACCTTTGAAGGTCGGGAAGCAGATAACATCCAGATAAGTATCGATCTCCGGACTGTAATCAATGATCTCCAGCGTTTCGCCGTAAAGCGTCACACATTCGTAACTGCGAAGCCATTTTGAATCCATATTGGAAAACAGACTTCCGAAGGAACTGCCGATCAGCTTATCCAACGGCAATTTTTCCAGTCTTGCCAGAGCCGAATTACCGTACCGAAAGATCCAATCTACTGCGCGGCGCTCCTCATCGAATACCATCTCAATATCCGTAAACGCAAAGGGCATCGTGTCAAAACTGCGGTAATATACATGATATTCTTCTTCTGTTTTCGGAATACCGGCATCATTGAAGCTGCTGATTATTTTCTTTTGCTTTGCATAAAGCTGGGTAAGGATCTCCTTTTTCTTTCGCACAACGTAATCCAGGGTCTCACCGTTGATCAAATGAATTTTATCGGTGACCTCATGTATCGCCATCGCCGATACGAGACAGCCTCGATGCACCTTGATAAAACCGTCACCGAGTTGATCTTCAAGCTCGCTCAGCGTCATTCTGGTCTTGTAAACCCTGTCACCGGAAGCGTGTATCTCGGCAATATTCCTTTCCATAAATACATAAAGAACGGTATCTATCTTAATCACAATTTCATTTTTCTTCATTGGAATCGTTATGTATTTTGTTTCCTTCATATCAGACACCTCGCTTTTTCTGCCATCGGAATATTTTTTGTGTTTGCCCATGTAGACTAAGGACGATAAGATGAATTTACAGTGTAATGATATCACAATGATAGCAGACCAAAATATCTTTTTCGATAATTGCCTCGCTCATACTATCTTTGTGACGGTATTCCGGAACAGCGCCTCGCGGTCGCGCGCCGGCATGGTTGCAATATATATCATCTTGCCCCTCCGCAAATCTCTTTTATCACATCATAGATCCACGATGTTGCGTATTTTGCTTCTGCAAACATTTTGGCTTTTTCTTCGTCTGTCGTTGTCGATGCAATTTTATTTTTGATCTCGTCGGTGATATTTTCCTTGCCGAGCGCTTTTACTGCTTGAATAACAAGTGCGGTCTTATATGAAATCTTTGAAATTTCTTTGTTGGTAGTACGCTTGAATCGGATGACCGTATTTCCGTAGGTGTATTCTTTATACGTTCCGTCGCTGACATAGAGCCAAACCGCAGGAACCTGAGAGGAAAGACCGAGCCTATTCAGTGCGGTATCGCCGCAGGGAACGATCGTCCATCCGAATTTTCTTGCCAATGCGTGTGCCACCGCATCGGGTGAAGGCTCGGCATATTCGTCTAAAAATGCATTATAATCGGGATATTCATAAACGCCGAAAAGGATCCTGCGAATCAGACCAGCTTCTTCAAGGCGAAGAAGGGCTCTGTTTGCAGCATCCGACGATGCTAGATCCGTAAAATCAGAGGTCAAAAAGATCGTGCCTTTGGGCGAGTTCCGGATCCTATCTTCCATTTTTCTGATAGAAATGGTTCGTTTCATGGTATCACCTCGTCGGATATATTATACACTAATTCCGACGAAATATCAATAGCGTT
>USJJ01000133.1 GCA_900554995.1 uncultured Ruminococcus sp.
CCCGTTCAAATACAACGACGATGAGGAAGAGCTAAAGAAAAACCCGAATGCAAAAACCGAGGGCTTTGTCACAAGCGAAAGCAATGCGGTCGGCAAGGTCAACACTAAGGCTAAAATTCTTGAAATTGCAAAGAAAGAAGTTTCGGATAAATTCAATAAGGTCGCATTTGCATTCGACCGTACACGCGGTGTATGGAAGGTTACGTTTTCTCTTGATACCGTGACTAATGAAAAAACAACAAGCACAAAGGTTATGACCGTCTATGTCGACGAGGACGGCTATACACTTGCAACGGTGAAGTGATTCGGACAAAAGGAGTATTAAAATGGCTTTTGAAAGAAGAAAAGAACTTTGGACATTCGATGTATTTCCCAAGGTAATATCCGCAGGAAAAGAAAAAGCTATACATATCCGCCCGTTCGGAGACAGGTTATTTTTCACCGTCGGCAAGGAATATACAGCCGTTTTGACGTGGCTTAACGGCGGCTCGGAGGATCAGTATCCGTCAACGGGATACAGGAGAAGAATTCCCGTCACCGTAACCGAGAACGGAATTGATCTAAAAACAGTCCTGCCTTATGAGGGTGAGTATCGCATCAGATTTCAAAACGAGGACGATGAGACAATCACATTCGCCGTTTATGCGGTCGATGAAGATCTTGCCGGAATGTACCCCTTCATAGGTGATCTTCATATGCACACCAATTATTCGGACGGCGATCACGATCCCGCAAATGTTGCGGCAAGTTACAGAGCACACGGCTATGACTTTCTTTCGATAACTGATCACAGGCGCTATTATCCGTCACTTTATGCAATTGAACAGTTCAGAAACATACCGACCGAGTTCAACCTTGTTATGGGCGAGGAGGTTCATCTTCCTCCCATAAACGGATTCCGTGTTTGTCCGCACACAATCAATTTCGGCGGTGAATACAGTATCAATTCGCTCGTTGAGGACGAGGCAGTCGAAGAGGTCGGCAGGGACAAAAGTGTTCGTGCAACACGTGACGACTGCCCCGACGTTATGACGCGCGAGCAGTTTGAAAATAAAATGCTTGCGCTTGCAGATGAGATCGACGTACCGTCGGACGTAGATCCGCTCGTTGCATCCACGCTTAAATGGATTTACGACGAGATCAGAAAGTCCGACGGCTTGGCAATCTTTGTTCATCCGACGTGGATCACAGGCGAAACGTTCCACGATTCCGATGCACTCAATGACTGGATGGTTGAAAATAAGATTTTCGATGCATTCGAGGTTCTCGGCGGCGAGAATTATTTTGAGCAGAACGGTTTTCAAACCGTCCGCTATTATGAGGACCGGGCAAAGGGTTATAAATACCCCGTTGTCGGCAGTACGGACAGCCACAACTGTACGCCCGAAAACAGGAATGCTTATATTTGTTCGACAATCGTTTTTTCTCCCGAAAATGAGAGGAAAGCTCTCATAGATTCAATCAAGAAACTCCGCAGTGTTGCGGTTGATACGATAAGCAAGGAATTCAGGCTTGTCGGCGAAATGAGATATGTGCGCTACGGTTGCTTCCTGCTTAAAAATTATTTTCCGATCCATGACGATGCGTGCTTTGAAGAGGGAAGAATGATGAAACAGGCGGTCTACGGCACCGACGACGAGAAGCAATCCGCCCTCGCTATGCTCAGCCTTATGAACGGCAGAATGAAGAAAATGAGAGACAAATATTTTTCATTTTAACTGCAGTCCCCACTCGCAATTTTACATTGAGGGTGGGGACTATTATGTTTTAAAAACAATTTCACTTTCTTTACAAATAACGGTTGTTTTTTGTCGGCGAGTGCGTTATAATTGTAACGGTTAAATTTGATTATACTGCGCCCCGGGCATTTGCTGCGGACGGTGATCATTTGCAAAATCCGAATAAATTCTGAATATTCACTTTTTATTCATTTTATTGTTTGCGGACCACAATACGGATTAAAACAGCAAAAGTTCCGATTTATTGTGGATTTTCACACAGAAATTTGTATTATATCGAATGAATATTTTTTCTGTTTTTCTTGACATATATTGTATATTTATGTATAATTATACCCTGTCAACTAATAAAGAGGTTTAAGGTATGAAAAAAGTTTTTATTGACGGCAAGGCCGGCACAACAGGACTCAGAATCTATGAAAGGCTTTCCGACAGAGCGGATATTGAGCTTATGCTCCTGCCCGAGGAAAAGCGTAAGGATGTTGAAGCACGGCGAGAGGCTCTCAACACCTGCGATATCGCTTTCCTTTGCCTGCCCGATGCGGCGGCGATCGAATCCGTCGGTTTGATTGAAAACGAAAATGTCAAAGTTCTCGATACGTCGACGGCCCACAGAACCGATCCCGACTGGGCATACGGTTTCCCCGAGCTTTCTCCGGCTCACCGCGAAAAGATAAAAAATTCCAACCGAATTGCCGTTCCAGGCTGCCATGCAAGCGGCTTCATTTCGCTTGTTTATCCCCTTGTCGAAGCCGGCGCAATCTCTCCCGACACGCTTCTGACCTGCCATTCTCTGACAGGATACAGCGGCGGCGGTAAGAAAATGATTGCAGAATATGAGGACGCCGAGCCCGATGTTGCTCTCGAATCACCAAGGCAGTACGGTCTTACTCAGAATCACAAGCATCTCAAGGAGATGAAAGCAATCACGGGAATCAATGCTTTCCCTGCTTTCTGCCCCATTGTTGCCGACTATTACAGCGGTATGCTTGTCACCGTTCCTCTTTTCAAGGAACAGCTCAACGGCGTTACTGTTGAGGATATAAAGAGAATTTATGCGAATAAATATCATTCGGGTATTGTCAGATACAAGGATGAGATCGGCGAAAACGGTTTCATTTGTTCCAACAAGCTCTCGTTTAATGATTCGATGGAAATCTTTGTTGAAGGCAACGAGGACAGAATCCTCCTTATGTCGAGATATGACAATCTCGGCAAGGGCGCTTCGGGAGCGGCAATACAAAATATGAACATTCTTCTCGGAATAGACGAAAAAACAGGACTCGAGGTATAAAACGATGAAAATAATTGAAGGCGGCATCTGTGCCGCAAAGGGCTTCAGAGCCAACGGAATCCACTGCGGAATCAGAAAGAATAAGTCAAAGCGTGACCTTTCGCTCGTTGTCAGCGATGTAAGAGCCACTGCGGCGGCTGTTTATACAACAAATCTCGTCAAGGGTGCTCCGATTTTTGTCAATCAGAAACATCTTGCCGACGGACATGCCCAGGCTATCATCTGCAACAGCGGCATTGCAAACACCTGCAACGCCGACGGAATTGAGAAAGCCGAGGCAATGGGTCAGCTCGTCGAGGACGCACTCGGCATAAACAAGGACGACGTAATTGTAGGTTCAACAGGCGTTATCGGTATGCCGCTCAACCTCACTCCTATTGCAAACGGAATGGCTGATTTGGTTGCAGGTCTCGACTACGACAACAGCGATTTTGCCGCAGAGGGCATTATGACAACCGACACGAAGAAAAAAGAAATTGCAGTCAGCTTTGACATTGACGGCATCGAGTGCAGAATCGGCGGAATTGCCAAGGGCAGCGGAATGATCCACCCGAATATGGCAACGATGCTTGTTTTCGTCACATCCGATGTTGCAATCACAAGCGAAATGCTTCAAAAGGCTGTCAGCGAGGATGTTAAAACATCATTCAATATGATCAGCGTTGACGGCGACACTTCAACCAATGACACGTTTGCCGTTCTCTCAAACGGAATGGCAGGCAACAAGCTCATTGACAGCGAGGGCGAGGCTTACGATAAATTCTGTGAGGCTCTCCACGAGGTCAGCGTCTATCTTTCAAGAAAGATCGCAGGCGACGGCGAGGGCGCAACAAAGCTGCTTGAGTGTAAGGTAACGGGCGGTAAAACCGATGAAATTGCAAAGAAAGTTGCAAAATCGGTTATCTGCTCATCGCTTACCAAGGCGGCTATGTTCGGTGCGGACGCTAACTGGGGTCGTGTGCTTTGCGCAATCGGTTACAGCGGAGCGGATGTTGACATAAGCAAGATTGATGTCAGCTTCAAGTCAGTTAAGGGAACTATCGCAGTCTGCCACAACGGTGCAGGCGTTGATTTCTCCGAGGAAAAAGCAAAGGAAATTCTTCTCGAAAAGGAGATTGAAATCCTTGTTGATCTTAACGACGGCGACTTTGACGCAACGGCTTGGGGCTGCGACCTCACATATGAATATGTAAAAATCAACGGTGATTACAGAACCTGAGGTGAATACAGATGAATATTTCAATGGAAGAGAAAGCCGGTATTCTTACTCGTGCTCTCCCCTACATTCAAAAATATAACGGCAAAATTCTCGTTGTAAAATACGGCGGAAATGCTATGATCAGCGAGGAACTGAAAGAGTCCGTAATGAGCGACATTATCCTGCTTTCAACTATCGGAATCAAGGTCGTTCTCGTTCACGGCGGCGGTCCCGAGATCACGGGTATGCTCAACAAGATCGGCAAGAAGAGTGAGTTTGTCAACGGTCTGCGTGTAACGGACAAGGAAACCGCCGATGTCGTTCAGATGGTTCTTGCAGGCAAGATAAACAAGAGCCTTGTCAATCTGCTCTGTTCAAAAGGCGGTAAGGCAATCGGTCTGAGCGGATCGGACGGCGGAATGATTAAGGCAAAGCCTAAGTCAAAAGAGCTCGGCTACGTCGGCGAGATTACGGAAATCAATGTTCAGCCGATTCTTGACGTTATCGAAATGGGATATATCCCTGTTGTTTCGACCGTCGGATTTGACAACGAGGGCAACACCTATAACATCAACGCCGA
>USJJ01000134.1 GCA_900554995.1 uncultured Ruminococcus sp.
ACCTAAATCATTTTTTGATTTAGGTCTGTTTTTTTCGGTAATCGAAACTGCACAGTCCATCTTTTGCGAAGCAAAAGGGACATAAAAAGCGAAGGTTGCGAAGCAACGAACGAAGCGAAGCTTCGGTTGCCGTCCATCTCCACCAACATGGACCTAAATCATTTTTTGATTTAGGTCTGTTTTTTTTTCGGTAATCGAAACCGCACAGTCCATCTTTTGCGAAGCAAAAGGGACATAAAAAGCGAAGGTTGCGAAGTAACGAACGAAGCGGAGCTTCGGTTGCCGTCCATCTCCACCAAAATAGACCTAAATCATTTTTTTGATTTAGGTCTGTTTTTTTCGGTAATCGAAACCGCAGTCAGTATTTCCGCAAACATTATGATTCGGTAACACTTTTTAACTATCGCATAAAATTTTTAATAGACAAAGAAAATTTTTAATGATATAATACAAATAAAGGAGGTTGGTTTTATGAAAAAAACAATTAAACGGATATTATGTATTGTGATGTGCTTTGTTCTCGTGCTCCCCTTTGCACTGAGTGCGGCGGCAGAAAACAACACAGGCTTTACTCAGGATGATTTCCTTGTTACAAAAGGAAACAAGATCTATAATAAAAAGGGCGAAGAGGTTCTTCTTCACGGCGTTAACCTCGGCTCATGGCTGATTCAGGAGGACTGGCTTTCTCCCTACGAAGAAGCACAGGATCATTACGATATGCTTGAAACTCTGATCGACCGATTCGGAACGGAAAAAGCATACGCTCTGATGAATACATATCAGGACAATTGGATCACGGAATATGACCTTGATCAGATTAAGGAAATGGGCTTTAACTGCGTCCGTGTTCCTTTCTGGTACAGAAATTTCTATTCCGACGACAACGGCACGAAAATTCTTGATCAAAACGGCGAATGGGATTTTCACTATCTTGACTGGATTGTCGAAGAATGTTCAAAGAGAGAAATTTACGTTATCCTCGATATGCACGGCGCACCGGGCTTTCAGAGTGACGCTCCGCACAGCGGTAAGCGTGACGCCTGTCAGCTTTACGAGGATTCCGAACAGGGTGAGTTTTACAGAACGCTTGCCGATGAGCTTTGGACAGCTATTGCAAGTCGCTTTAACGGCAATCCTGCAGTTGCGATGTATGATCTGATGAATGAACCGTCCTGCGATTGTGAATACGGTGAGGTTACCCGCAGAATAAACAATACAAAAGAATACAAAAGGCTTTACAAAGCCGTAAGATCCGTTGATGAGGATCATATCATTACGCTTGAATGTATCTGGACGGCCTTTGCGCTTCCGCATAAGGCGCTCGCAGGCTTTAAAAATGTCGTTTATCAGGTTCACTTCTATCAGAAATCTGACTTTATATTTGTCCTCTTTGTTACTCTGACTAAAATTTATTTTATGAACACGCCGCTTCTTATGGGCGAGTTTTATCCTCTCGGTAAGACAACGTGGTCAAGCTGCTTTAAATCAATGAAGAATCTCAACTACAACTGGATGCTTTGGACATATAAGGCGTCGGGGCACGGAATGTGGGATTCTGACTGGGTTATGTTCGGTGCCAGGGACGGATTTGATCGTGCGAAAGTTCAGACCGATTCCTATGAAGAAATTGCAAGAAAATGGGGCAAATGCCTCAGAACGGACGAGGGATTCCAGGATACGGGTCACTTTGACAGAGACGTCGCCGCTTATGTATAATAAAACAGATAAAATGAAAACCGTCGGCTTAACCGGCGGTTTCTTCTTATCTTATTCTAATGAATCAATGTAATCGCAAGCCGCAAGAGCAGCAATTGCGCCGTCGGCAGCCGCTGTGGTTACCTGGCGGATTTTCTTTGCCCGGCAATCACCTGCAACAAAAATTCCCTTGGTTGCCGATTCACAGGTTTCATCAATAACTGCGTAGCCTCTGCTGTCAAGCTCAACTACATTCTTAAACGCATCATTTTGAGGAATAAGTCCGATAGCAATAAAAAGACCGTCAATTGATAGTTTCCTGCTCTCCCCTGCCGAATTCTTTATTACAATACCCTCAAGCTCCGAATCGCCGAGGAAAGATTCAACGGTAACTCCCGTTATTACTTCAACATTATCGAACTTATAAAGCTGATCTGCGAGCTTTTTTTCGCCTGTCAGAAAATCGAGATTCTGAACAACATAGACTTTCTTCGCAAGGTCGGAAAGCAAAATTGCCTCCTGCAACGCAGAGTTTCCGCCGCCGACTACCGCAACAGTCTTGCCTTTATAAAAGGCTCCGTCGCATACGGCGCAGAAAGAAATTCCCTCGCCGACATATTTTTCTTCGTCCTCAACTCCGAGCATACGGTGCTTTGCTCCCGTGGCAATGATAACCGCTTTGCCCTCAAATTCGCCGTCATCGGTTACAACGGTTTTAATCTCGCCGTCCTTGATTTCAAGTACCTCGCAGGACTCAACATCGGCGCCCTGCTCAAGCACCTGTTCAACGAGCTTTTCGGCAAATTCGTTGCCCGTCAGACTGATAAATCCGGGAATATTCTCAACTTTCGGCGAGAAAGTTATCTGTCCGCCGAATGTTTCTTTTTCGATTACAAGTGTTTTTTTATTCGCTCTGCAAGCATACAGAGCGGCGGTCAGTCCCGCAGGACCGCCGCCAATTATAATTATGTCGTACATAATTGCTCCTGTTTATCCTTATTTGTTAAGGAATTTTTTGATATCCGAAACGCCCGTATACTTTGTCGCTTCGCCGTTCTTGATTACAACAAGTGTCGGAGCCTGCTTGATTCCGAGCTCCTGAGCAAGCTCAGCATTCTCGTCGGCAAGGAGCTTTGTATATTCATATCCTGCCTTATCAAGTGTTGCGCAGGCAATTTTTCAGTTCGGGCAGGTTGCCGTTGTGAAGAGATAGCTTACGTTTTCGCCGGCATCAGGCGCAGCCTTTTTTTCTGATTTCTCCTCGGTCTTTACACCGTGGTGAGTAAGATGGGAATGTGCAATATCGTAAACCTTACGGTCGCTGAACTCCTGAGCTTTACCGTCGTTGAAGTTCTGAACGGGACGGTAGTATCCTGTGATACGGCTGTAAACCTCTGTGTGCTCGCCGCACTCGGGGCAAACATACTGCTCACCGGTGAGATAGCCGTGATTCTTACATACGGAATATGTCGGTGAAAGAGTGTAATACGGGAGCTTGTAATTCTCCGCAATCTTTCTGACAAGGTTAGCCGCAGCCTTCCAATCGGGCAGCTTTTCGCCGAGGAATGCGTGGAAAACAGTACCTGAGGTGTAAAGAGTCTGAAGCTCATCCTGAATATCAAGAGCCGAGAAGATATCCTCAGTATAACCAACAGGAAGATGTGAGCTGTTGGTATAGTAAGGTGTGTCTCCCTCGTGCTGAGCGGCAGTCTTGATATCGGGATATCTCTTAACGTCGTGCTTTGCAAGACGGTAAGCCGTTGACTCTGCCGGAGTAGCCTCAAGGTTATAGAGGTCACCGTACTGAACCTGATAGTCCGAAAGTCTCTCTCTCATATGATTGAGGACGTCGATTGTAAACTGCTGTGTCTTAGGATCTGTCATATCTTTGCCGAGCCACTTAGCGTTGAGACCGACCTCGTTCATACCGACAAGACCGATTGTTGAGAAGTGGTTGTTGAACGTACCGAGATATCTCTTTGTGTAGGGATAAAGTCCCTCGTCCAGGAGCTTTGTAATAACGGTTCTCTTAACCTTAAGCGAACGTGCCGAGATATCCATAAGTCTGTCAAGACGCTCATAGAAGTCTTTCTCGTCCTTTGCAAGATACGCGATCCGCGGCAGATTGATCGTCACAACGCCGACCGAGCCGGTCGACTCGCCGGAGCCGAAGAAACCGCCGGACTTCTTGCGAAGCTCACGAAGATCAAGACGCAAACGGCAGCACATCGAACGGACGTCGCTGGGCTCCATATCGCTGTTGATGTAGTTTGAGAAATACGGAGTTCCGTATTTAGATGTCATTTCAAAGAGAAGTCTGTTGTTTTCGGTGTCGGACCAGTCAAAGTTTTTTGTGATTGAATAGGTCGGAATCGGATACTGGAATCCTCTGCCGTTGGCGTCGCCCTCGATCATAATCTCGATGAACGCCTTGTTAACCATATCCATTTCCTTCTGGCAGTCCTTATACTTAAAGTCAACTTCCTTACCGCCGATGATACAGTTGAGCTCTGCAAGGTCGTTCGGAACAACCCAGTCAAGTGTGATGTTTGAGAACGGAGCCTGAGTACCCCAGCGGCTCGGAGTGTTTACTCCGTAGATAAAGGATTCGATGCACTTCTTGACCGATTCATAGTCAAGGTTATCATATTTTACAAAGGATGCGAGATAGGTATCGAAAGATGAGAATGCCTGTGCGCCTGCCCACTCGTTCTGCATAATTCCGAGGAAGTTAACCATCTGGTTGCAGAGAGTAGCAAGGTGCTTTGCCGGAGCGGAGGTGATCTTACCTCTTACGCCGCCGAGGCCCTCCTGAATGAGTTGCTTAAGCGACCAGCCTGCACAGTAGCCTGTGAGCATAGAAGGGTCGTGAAGATGAATATCGGCGTTTCTGTGAGCCTCTGCGATTTCCTCGTCGTAGATCTCGGAAAGCCAGTAGTTGGCAGTGATAGCGCCCGAGTTGCTGAGGATAAGTCCGCCGACGGAATATGTGACGGTGGAGTTTTCCTTAACACGCCAGTCGTTTACGTGAAGATAGTTGTCAACGATCTCCTTATAGTCAAGAACGGTAGCGTTGATGTTTCTGATTTTTTCTCTCTGCTTACGATAAAGAATGT
>USJJ01000135.1 GCA_900554995.1 uncultured Ruminococcus sp.
GGTAACTTCGCAATGGTAGGCGTTTTTGAAAAGGGTAAGGCGGATGTTAAGTTCACCGCTCACAGCACCGGCGGACACGCAAGCGCTCCGACCAAGAATACACCGATCGCAAGGCTTGCGTCATTTGTCGACGACGTTGAAAAACATTCGCCGTTCAAGAAAAAGTTGATGCCGGAGGTGTCGGCAATGTTCACAACCCTTGCTCCTTATGCCTCATCGTTCGGTATGAGGCTTTTGCTCGGCAATATCTGGCTGTTCAAACCGCTCATTGTTGCCGTGCTGCCTGCTGTAAGCGCTCAGGCGGGTGCAATGCTCAGAACGACGATAGCGTTTACGACTCAGTCGGGTTCGGACGCCTATAACGTAATTCCGCAGGAGGCAACCCTCGGAGCGAATATGCGTTTTATTCCTCATCAGGGTGAAAAGGAGAGCCTTGAAATAATAGAAAATCTTGCAAAAAAACACGGTCTTGATACCGAAATCATTCATACAAATGACTATACCGACCCTGTTGATATCAACGGTGAGGCGTTTAAACTTGTTGAAAATGTTATCGGCGAAACATTCCCGGGTCTTGCGTCAAGTCCATATGTTATGACGGGCGCAACAGACGCACAGTTCTATCAGCCAATTTGCAAGAACTGCATCAGATTTGCTCCGGTAATTTACGGTCCCGATCAGATGAAAGGAATGCACGGAGTTAACGAGTGTATCGAATATAATTGTCTGCCGGGTGCGGTCAGATTTTATAAGAATCTCATAAAGGCACAGAAGTAAAAAAGCAAATAAACAGGCTGCTCCGAAATAACTCGGAACAGCCTGTTTTGATGTTAGTATAAATTATTTTTCCGTGGACTGAACAACGGATGTTTTTGCCGACTGAGGAACAATTCCCGGATAGAGGAGATCGTGAATGTACTTGTCCTCCTCATCCCAATCAAGGATAAGAACCTCCTTGCCGTCACGGGTTGAGAGCGGATGCGGAACGTGAGGAATAATGTCCTCATTGATACTCATTGAAAAATACTTCGTTGTCTTGGCAACCTGTGCCAAAAGCTCTGCCTTTGAGAAATTAGTTGTTACAAGCGGAAGAACCTCGTCGAGAAGTCCGATCATAGTCGAAACCGAGGAACGCTTGAGCTTGTTTGCGATTGCATTGAGCACGGCACGCTGTCTGCCCGTACGCTTACGGTCGGTATCAATTGAACGAAGTCTTGAATATGCGACAGCCTGAGCGCCGTTGAGGTCATAGGTTCCTGCCGAATTTGTTCCGAGGACAGCCGATGCTTCCTCTGCGGTCAATTCAACGGTTACGCCGCCGATGGCGTTGACAATCTGCTCAAAACCGGAAATATCAACGGTGATGTATTTGTCGATTCTTATTTTATAGTTTGACTCAACTGTATCGACAAGCATCGTTGCTCCGCCGTATGCGTGGGCGGTGTTGAGTCGCTTATTGCCGTGACCCGGGATGGCAACATAAGCCGCACGGGAAAGGGATACCATATTTATAACATTGTTTATGCTGTTTATTGAAATGAGAATCATCGAGTCGGAACGGGGGAGATAAGCGCCCTTGAACATAACCGCTTCCTCGTCGCCGTAGTCGACGCCGACAAGCAGAATGTTGTAAATTCTGTCGTCGTACCACATAACGTTGTTTGCAAGTCTCGATCTCAGATCGGCGTCCGCATCGGACTGGTTATCAAATGAGAGCGACTCCTGATTATCAAGGTCGGGATTTGTCGTTCCCTTGGAATCGCCGTAGTTGAGTTTGCTGAGATATGAATTAATAAAAATTCCTGCTCCGCCGACAAGGATCGCAAAAACAAGAATAATGGCGATAAGCACCTTGAGCCCCTTTTTGCGGCTCTTTTTCTCTTTTTTTAAATCCTCTGCAGTGAGGCGGTATTTGTCATTGTCGGGGTCAATAACCTGATATTTATTCTCTTCCATAAAATGCCCTCCGAATATTATTTGAAACCATTATAAACTATTTAAAAAAGAAAATCAAATATTATTGCACATTTTATTTATAAAGGTTATAATAAACTGAGGTGATTTGAATGGATTCTCTTAAAAATATGATCTTTGACCTTTCCGAGAGCAACGGAACTTCCGGTGCGGAGGGTGAAATTTCTGATATAATCGAAAATTATGTTTCGGCATTTGCAGAGGTGAAAAAGGATAAATTTGGCAATGTCACAGCTTATATGCCGGCGGGTGAAAAGACAATTCTTCTCGACGCACATATGGACAGGATCGGAATGATAGTCACTCATATTGAGGACGGCGGATTCCTGCGTGTTGCAAAGTGCGGCGGAATGGACGCAAGAGTTCTTGCCGCTCAGGATGTGACGGTATGGGGCAGGAAGCCCGTTTACGGGGTTGTAACCTCAACTCCGCCGCATCTTTCAACTCCCGAGGATGCGAAGAAAGCCAAGGATTTCGATTCGATTCTTATTGATACGGGTCTTTCAAAGGAAGAGGTGGAAAAGCTCATTTCTCGGGGAGACAGGATTACCGTAAAATGCCCTCACGGAGAGCTTGAGAACGGAAGAATTTTCGGTGCCGCACTCGATGACCGTGCCGGCTGTGCCGTTATAATAAGGGCTGCCCGGCTCGTCGCCGAGAGTAAGGACAGACCGAGCGTCAAGCTGCTTTTCTCGGGACAGGAGGAAACAGGCGGCGACGGTGCTGTTACGGGAAGCTACAATCTCAGTGCGGACGAATGCCTGAGTGTAGACGTAAGCTTTGCCGATGCGCCCGATATGCCGAGCGAAAAGTGCGGCAAGCTCAATAAAGGCCCGATGATAGGCATTGCGCCCGTGCTTGACTACAGGATTAGTCAAAAGCTCAAGGAGACTGCCGAGGCAAAGAAAATACCGTATCAGCTTGAGATTATGGGCGATTCAACAGGCACAAATGCCGACGATATTGCAATTTCAAAGGGCGGTATCAGAACGGGACTTGTTTCGGTTCCGCAGAGAAATATGCACACAGGTGTTGAAATAATCTCTTTGGAAGATGTTGAAAATTCGGCAAAGCTGATTGCCGAGTATATTCTCGGAGGTGGTCTCGATGCTTGAATTGATAAAAAAACTTTCTCTTCTCAATGGAACCTCGGGCAGAGAGGATGATGTAAGAGATTTTATAATTGCTGAAATAAAGGATTTTGCACAAAGCTATGAAATTGATCCGCTCGGCAATCTGATTGTGTTCAAAAAGGGCAATAAAGTTCCGAAAAACAAGGTGTTGCTTGACGCTCATATGGATGAGGTCGGATTTATGATCACGAATATCAATTCCGACGGTACACTCGGATTTGAACGGATCGGCGGAATCGACAAGCGTGTTATGATCGGCAGAGCCGTAACGGTCGGCGAGAAAAGGATTAACGGTGTTCTCGGTCTTAAGCCGATTCATATGACAAAGGGTGACGAAAAGCTCGCAATGCCCGAAAAGATGTATATTGATATCGGTGCCGACAGCGCCGAGGAGGCAAGGAAGCTGGTTTCCCCCGGCGACTGCGCATACTTTAATTCCGACTTTGTTGAGTTCGGCAACGGATTTATCAAGGGCAAGGCTCTTGACGACCGTGCGGGCTGTGCGATACTTATCAATATGATAAAATCAGAATTGCCGTACGATATGTATTTCAATTTCGCAACGGGCGAGGAGGTCGGATCGGGTGCCGCGGGAACAGCCGCATACAGGGTTAATCCGGACTATTCGATTGTTGTTGAAACAACAACGGCGGCGGATCTTGCCGACGTTCCCGAAAATAAAAAGGTTTGTAAGCTCGGAGAGGGCGCAGTCATTTCATTTATGGACAGACGCACAATTTATCCGAGGGATCTTTTTGACCGTGCTTTCGCTTTGGCTGAACGTGACGGAATTAAGGCTCAGGTTAAGTCTGCGGTAGCAGGCGGTAACAATGCAGGAGCAATTCACAAGACCGCCGGCGGAATAAGAACCCTTACGGTTTCAATGCCGTGCCGCTATCTTCATTCACCGTCCTGTGTGCTCAAAACCGAGGATATAACCGAGAGCGAACGCATTATCCGTGCGCTTGCCGAGGACTTTGCAAATGCTTAAGGCGGTTAAAAAAGGCGACCTTGCATTTACGGCGTTTTGCAAGCGTGATGTTTTCGGAACAAGGATTCTTTGTCTGTATAACTGCTATTCCACAGATTATGATTTTGTGAAATTCTGGGTTCAAACGGATGAAAAAGGAGACATTATCTCCGCTGTCAGCCGAATTGACGGCGACGTAACTGTCAGCTCAACGGGCGAAAATACGGAAGAGCTGTTTGAATTTTTGAAAATTGTCGGCTTCAGGACAATCCAGTGCGAGAAAAAGACAGCCGAATCGGCAGGTTACGGCGGTAAAATAAACGGATACGTTGTCCGTTATATAAAAAATAAGAATAAAATTGCAAAAATTCAGGCGGATAATGTGTTCCGTCCGAAAGAAATTTATGATATAATCAAGTCGGCGAATCTCGTCGGGGTCGGCGATTATCTTCCGTGGCTCTCTGATACAACGTTCAGAATGAACAGGGGTGCGACCACTGCACTGACTGCTCTTGCCGACGGAAAGGCTGTTGCAACGGCGATGAAGCTGTTCATAACAGATCATGCAGTCCTGCTCGGTGCTGTGGCGACGAGACCCGAATACAGAGGCAGGGGACTTGCCGGTGCAC
>USJJ01000136.1 GCA_900554995.1 uncultured Ruminococcus sp.
AAAAGTGGGCATTGATGTATCTTCGATACAGGAAAAAGAAGAAAGAGGAACTTGCTAACAATCAATGATAAAAACTGTACTTATGGAGTGGAAGAGAGCTAGCATATGGTGATTGAATGAAAAAATATAAAATAATATTATGCAGGAAGTCCAACGTTTTAATAAAGTCCTAAAATCTCTTGTCCTTTCAGGGGACATCATCTTACTGAACTTACTGTTGTGGGTGTTCGGTTCTCTTTTGGGAAACCGTTCTCCTTTTGAGTTTTCTATGCCTCTTTTCCAGAACATGGCTTTGATGACTTTGTGTTATCTCGTTTGCAACATTCGTTTTGATATAATGATTAGCCAAATACGGATCTTTCTCAGCCATTCTGTCGGATTCCTTTATATCCGCAACGGTGTTATATCCGCCCGAGAACAGCGGCAGCATATCGGCATTTGTTTTGTTTATGGACTCCGATTTTGTGCACAGCTTCATACTCTTGACGTCGCTAGCCGTGATCTTCGATTCCAGATACTTCATATATCCGTTGTCGGTGAGATATTTAACTGTATTTGTCATCGACTTGGTTATGACAAACGACTTCGGAATATATCCCATGGCGCTTGCGGTAAGATCGGTTAATGCCAGCGACTTCTTCGCCGCCTTTGTCACCAGCGCTTTATAATCTATTATCTCGCCTGTTTCGTCATTGACAACATCGCCCTGCTCGTTTGTGTAGTAATTATCGGGGAGATATTCACTCAAGGTTGTGTCCATTCCGAAGCTTATAACTCCCAGCTCATCCTCAGGCTTGTGGAAAAAGATATCATCCGCTGTCTGGTTTTCAAGGTCGGAGAGAACAGCCCTTTTCAGCTCATCGGTGATCATTCCGCAACGTTGGCTTTCCTTGAGACGCTTTGAGTAGAGATAGAAATAATTGTACGGATTCAATTCAGACGAAACCGCATTAACAAGCTCACTGTCTCCGTCACTGACCTCGTCCGCAAAATAGCTACTGATTCCGCTCTTTTCGACAATTGTGTCGCTGAGCCCCATAATTCTCTTTGCGTTTTCTTCCGTCGTCTTTGTGTAGTAGCGCTTAATTTGTTTGCCGTTTTTGAGCGTGTATATTATCTGAAAATTCATTGCACAGGAATCGGACGCATTGTTTTTGATATTACCCTTTTGAACAAAGCTCCTGTGAATTTCGATAAGTCTGCGGATTGTTTCCCCGTCGCCAACGGAATACTCGGGATAATATGAGCTCTGGTAGCCGCTGCCGTAAGAGAACAAATCCATTCCTCCGCTCCTTGTATATCCGGAATAGCTATTCATTTCCGCATATCCGTAAGAGGGTGCACGGTGAAGTGCATCGCGGTTGTTGACGGTGCTGTACGGATTGGAAATAACCGAAGCAAATTCAATCGACTCAACATCCTCGGCATCGGGAATTTTTGAAGCATAGCCGAAAAGTCCCGACGAAAAAATCGTTGTAAATATCGCTATCGCAACGACATAGCTCGGTATTCTCTTAAGCATTGATTTCAGTATCATTTTGCGCTTGCTGCCGAATATCATTTTAAATATGAAATACGGAACAATGAAAAAGCCGATTGAGCAAATAAATGTCAGAAAGTTTCCTTTTTCAAAACTGAACATTCCGTCAAGGATGCCGAACATCCCGTACATCATAACGTACATTCCGACAAGCGCCGCACAGATTTCGTTGAGCCCCTTTGCTCTGCCGAACGAGCCGCTGATCTCATTTTTACGCTTTGAAAAAGCGAGGAAAGCTATGACAAAAATTATCGCGGCATAGATAATATCCATTATCGCGCCCGAATAATCCGTGATTTTAAGATTATAAAACGGTGTGCCGTCGGCATTGAATGTGAAATAGCTCTGATATGCACCTATAAAGCTCTCCGCAGCCCCGGAATATTGGTCGGGCACTTCGTATCCGTTGCCGTTCATATATCTGAACATATGAAAATACGGACTGAAGAAATTCCATTCGCCCTCATAAACGCTTATTCCGCCGAGGGTATATAGACCTCTCATTTCGCCGAAGAGCACGCCTGCCGCCATCGGGAACACCGCGATTATCACAGTAAATATCATTCCTTCAACAATATTACCGGAATATGCAATCGCCGCCGAGGTTATTGTGAATGAGAGAGCGTAAATACCGATAAAGGAGACGACATAGTGAAGCGCCATTTTGATTATCGGCACATTCAGCGTGTATCCGACGCTGAACACAGCCACAAGCTCGAAGAACGCCGCTATAATCACTGCAATGCAGAACGGAAGAAGTCCTCCGAGATATTTCGCAAGAAAAATTTTTCTCCTAATCATACCGAGCGAGAAAATAACATTGCACTGCTTCTTGCTCTGTGCGAATGAGAAAGCGATTATTCCGGCGAGCACTGCACCGATTATAATCAGCACTTCAGCCAGGGACACACTCGTATGATAAACGCCGTTCCAGAAAAAGCCGAAGTATCTGTCCTTTACGAATTGCTCTCCATCAAATGTATTGAATGCTTTTATTTGAATATAATTGGACAGCGTTGAAATGAACAGCAAAAGAAATGTAATTATCGGAACAAAGCAGGTTCTTTTACAGGTGTTTCTGAACAGCGCCGAAAATGATCCTGCCGCCGTTTTTTGGTTTTTCATAGCTTTTCCTCCTTATTTTATATTCAGCTTGTTGTAAACGTCCGCCTTTATAGGTTGCGATTGAACCGTCGTTATATGTTACCTCAACCACACGGTCGTCGTTCCCGTTGTAGCCGTAGAGCAGGGCGTTGTCAAGCACCGTTTGAATTGTGTTTTTATCATCAATTGAATTTTTGACGTGATTTGCAAATGTGTGATTAGCTTGATCACGCTGAGCGTTGTTTAATTTGACCTCTTCGGCGGTGGCATATCCTGCCGTAAACAAAGGCAGCATATCTGCGTTCTTCTTGCTGAGGGTTTCTGCTCTTGTTGCAATCTTAATTTTTTGCACATCGTCCGCCGTGACATTCGATTCAAAGTATTGCATCAGATTGTTATCCGTAAGATACTTGACTATGTTTGTCATATTCTTTGTGACAACGATGCACTTTTCCCGTGAAAGCGAAATGCTCATATCCGATGTGCCGATGAGCGTATCCTTTGTCGGTAAATAGATAACCCCCAGCTCGTCCTCGGGATTGTGGAAAAATATTTTCTCTGAATCCTGTTTTTCAAGATCGGCAATAACGGCATCCGCAAAATCGGTTGACAGACCGTCAATGTACTTGCAGCCTTTCAGATCCTTTGTCAGCAGGCAGAATCCGTCGAGGTAGTCTGTAACACCTAACTTTCCCAGTGATTCGGCGTGGTAATAAAAATATTTTTCAATATTCTCTCTGCTATCTGTAAGGTCGTTGAGACCGAGTAATTTTTTTGCATTTTCGGTGCTCACTGTATCATAATACCGTCTCACGGTTCTGCCGTTGTAAAGGGTGTATTCGATCAAAAATCCGTAGCCGCAGGCATTGTCGGCATTCGACTTGATCCTGCCCTCTTTTGCGATCTCTTTATGCACCTCGACAGCCTTTTCTGTTTTTTTGCTGTCCTCAATAACATAGAAGTTGCCCGGATAATCATTCCCATAAAGGTACTGTTCGTCAAGAATCGTATCGACGGAATCATTACCGGCATTATTTTCGTTTTTATTAAACTTTGTCATCTGAACATATCCGTAAATCTCCCCACGACCGATACCGAAGCCGTCATAAACATACGGATTTGAAATTTCCAAGGAAATGCCGATTGACTCGATATCCTTTGCGGCGGGAATATATGAGGAATATCCGAAAAGACCTGTTGTAAAAATTACTGTAACGACACCGAAAGCTGCCGCATAAACTACGATTCTTTTCGCCGTCTTTGCCATAGTTTTCATCCTCTTGTGATTGAAAATGAGTTTAAAAACAGTATAGGCAAGTGCAAAAAACAAGATGAACGAAAGAAACGAAATAATCTCTTTGTTTGTCTCAGCTTTTGATCCGAAAGAAATTGAAACCGTTCCGGCATAGAAGCCGACCATTGCTCCGCAAATTTCATTGAGCACCCGTGCTCTGCCGAAATAACCGCTGATTTCATTCCTGCGCTTCGGGAATTTAATAAGAACCACAGTCAGGATTATCGCCGAAAAGACGAGGCACGCTATAGTACCCGCCCAATCAAGAACAGTTATTTTCTCTCTTCCCTCATACAGCCATCCCAGATAATCCGATACATCGTAGCCCTCTCCTATCGGCATAAAATACAACGCCATAAGGGGTGTCATAAATATCCATCCGGTATAAATGAGTTGAACTCCGCCATAGGTAAAGGCGCCGATCATCCGGTCAATAAATCCGCAGAGAAAATTCGGAAACAATCCGATTATAACTGCGAAAATACCGGATTCGACAATGTTTCCCGAGAAAGCAGTGGTTGCCGCCATTATTGTAAAAGCGAAGATATACATTGCAAGTATTGCGCTGACTAAGGTCAGTGCCAAAAGAATTATTGGCGGCTTAACAATGCAACCTGCAATGACATTGGCAAGAATCTCGAGTGTTGCCGAAAATATCAGCACAACCGCAGTGGGAACAATTCCGCCGAGGTACTTCGCAAGGAAAATTTTCCTG
>USJJ01000137.1 GCA_900554995.1 uncultured Ruminococcus sp.
TTTTGCAGTCCTGGGGCAAAGGTGATGAAACGCCCCGGACAGTGACTTTCCCTGCCGTTAACGCTGTCGATTCGTCGTAGCCGATAACCGAAAGCTCAAAATCACGGTCAACGGTGAGCACCTCCCACGGCACCGTTACCGATGAACTTTTTATCTCGATTATGTAATATTTATTCTCGGCGGTTCTGAAAATTGCCGCCTTTGCGTCAAAGATTCTCCAGCTTGCATCAAAATAAAAACGCAGTTCGACTGTCTTGTTTGAATCGGCGGCAATTGCGATTTTTTCCGCTCCGAAAATCTGCTGCTTTTCAACTCTTAAATCATAGCTAACCATTTCATTATCTCCTCTGCCTCCCCCGATAGCATCGCTTATATTATAGCGAACATTTGTTCTTTTTGTCAATAGTTATTTTTAAGTGTACGCCGTAATTTGCACGGTATTTTTTTAAACTCTTTACAATATCAGCGATATAATGTATAATATTTCAGGAATTTTTCTTTGAAAAGAAGGTTTGAATATGGAAATGGTTAAATTATCCCCCTTTGTTGCCGACAACATCTGGGGCGGAACAAGACTTATCACCGAATACGGAATCAAGACCGACAAGGATCCCGCCGCCGAGGCTTGGGTTCTCTCGTGCCATCCGGCAGGTCCGTCAACAATCCTTAACGGAGAATTTGCAGGCAAAACCTTGCAGGAGATTTACCTCGCCGATAAAAGCATTTGCGGAAAAAAGGGTGAAAAATACGAATTTTTCCCCTTGCTTATAAAATTCATCGACGCAAAAAGAGATCTTTCAATTCAGGTTCATCCCGACGATGAATATGCGATGCGTGTTGAGGGTGAGTACGGAAAAACCGAGGCTTGGTACATTCTCGACTGCGAGCCGGGCGCCGAGTTAATTCTCGGATTTAACCGAAATGTTACGGTTGACGAATTTAAGAAAGCGGCTCAGAGTGATGAAATGATGAACATATGCAACAGAGTCAAGGTCAAGAAGGGCGATGTTTTCTTCATCGAGTCGGGCACAATGCACGCAATTTGTAAAGGCATACTTCTCGCCGAGGTTCAGCAGAACTCCAATACAACATACAGAATTTATGACTACGGTCGTCTCGGCAAGGACGGAAAGCCCCGTGAGCTTCACGTTGACAAGGCTGCCGATGTAACAAAGCTCTGTCCTCCGTCAATTCCCGATTCATCAAAGCGTGAGACCGAGAAATTTGATAATGCGACAAGGAGCAAGCTCACCTCATGCGACCTCTTCACAATGTATGAGCTGAGCATTGACGGGGATTACAGCTCCGTAAGTGACGCCGATTCATTCGTTTCACTTCTCTGCCTTGAGGGCAGCGGCGAGGTTAAAAGCGGAAACGAAAGTCTCACAATGAAAAAGGGCGAAAGCCTCTTCATTCCCGCCGGCAAGGGTGTTTTCACCGTCAGCGGCAAAATCAAATTGCTTGAAACAAGACTTTAATACAGCATACCTATAATCGCAAAGACTGTAACGAAAAATTTTCGTTACAGTCTTTCTGTTATTTATTCACCGTTTCACGATCGGTGATTTTTGTTTTCACACCGCACCTGAGATAGTTCGGGAGCAGGCTTTCCGCCTCTTCCCTTGTGATCTCTCCGGCGTTGCACCTTGCCATAACCTGAACTTCATTGTCACGCAGTTTATAAAGAAGATAAATTCCCGACGTGATCATCAGTCCGATGCTCGGCACAAGTATATACGTAACCCACAAGCCGTTAAGAGCTGTTGAGCTCTGCACAATGTGGAGCTTTTCAATGTCGGCAAAGCTCTCCGCCTCAATCTTCGTCCAGTCAAAAAACGTAAGTATCGCCAGTCCGAGAGATGATGCGACCGCCGCCGCAATCTTCGTTGTAAACGTCTGGATTGAGAAAGTGATGCCCTTTGCGTCAACGCCCGTTTTATACTGACCGTATTCGGCGCAGTCGGGAGTGAACATAAATCCGAGAGTACCCGTCACGCTTGTGAAAAGGCTTCGGATAACCGTAAGCACGATAAAAAGCGTTTTATCCTGCCAGCCGATGAAATACATTGCAAAACCGAGCGCCGCCGCAACTGTATTGCAGATATAGAACAGCTTGAACTTGTCGAATTTTTTCGTTATCACGGGAATAAGCAGCGATGCAAGAACCGACGGCACGACGCCGAGTATTCCGATTATGATATTGAAATTTGCACTGCCGAAAAGGTAGTATGAAACGAAAAGAGCAAGCGCATTGTTAGTCATAAGACCGTTTGCAAAAAGATAGCCGAGATAATAAATCAGCAGATACTTGTTATGCACAAGGTATGTAAGCATTCTTTTGATTGAGAACGCTTCCTCCTCCGGTTTGTCGTGGTAATTTCTCTCTTTACCGGTGAAGCACAGCGGAATCATAAACAAAAGTCCGATAATCGAGAGTAAAATAACAGTCGGGCTGAAGCTGAGGCCGACCTTTTCGCTGACAAGCACGGTACAGAGAAGTCCCGAAATGCCCATACCCGCACTGCTGAACAGACGACCTATCGACATCAGCGTGTTTCTCTCATTGATGTTGTCCGTCATAGTCGTAACCATACTGTAAATCGGCACGTCGCAAACCGTATAGCTCGAATCCCAGAGCAGATATGCAACCATAAACCATATGAGCTTGCCGGTCTGCGCCATTCCGCTCGGAATGATAAACAGCAAGACTGTTGTTATCGGCACAAGACCCACGGAAATTCTGATCCACGGCATACATTTTTGCTTATTTTTGAATTTGATTTTGTCAAAAATTATTCCGAACATCGGATCGTTAACTGCATCCCAGATTTTCACGATAAGCGTAACGACGGCAATCTTGCCGAGGTCGATTCCGTTCATCATAAGGTAGGTTGCCATAAACGTCGTAACAACATTATAGAAAATGTTCTGACCGACGAAATACGTCCAGTAACTCACACGCTCACCGAGCCTTGTCGTGTAGTCGGCAGGTGCGATGATCTCCTTAATCTTCATATGATTCCCCCTCCGAATCTTTCTTAATCAGATTATACATTTTTTCACCACCGCCGTCAATAAAAATATGATTGTGTGCAGATACTACACAATTTTCGAGTAATCAATAACAAAGGATATGCTTACAGTCTTAGACCGTTTTACCTATCGGGTCCCACAGTAGTTAAATGTTCTGTTTCGACACAAAACGTCAAATCTTTTTTGTGTATACCCTATTTATTTTACTTGACATATTGATTCCTATTTGATATACTTACCTTGTTCACCAAAAATCGAGGTTGTGATATAATGAACAAGATTCAAAACGATTTACTTCTTTACTTAAATGAGAATAATTATACAAACCAGCGTGATTTATCTCAAGTTTTCAATTGCTCACTTGGCAAAATCAATAAAGAACTTACATTTTTAAACAACAACGGATACATAGATAGTTATATGGAACTTACCGAAAGAGCCATAGAATTAATAAATCTATCAACGCCTAAAAACGCAATTATACTTGCTGCCGGTTTCGGTATGCGAACGGTTCCGATAAATATGGATATTCCTAAGGCTTTAATTGAGATTAAAGGGGAACCGTTAATTGAGCGTCTCATATATCAGCTTCATCAGGCAGAAATATATGATATAACTATTGTCGTCGGATTTATGAAAGATTCATTTGAATATCTGATTGATAAATACAACGTAAAGCTCATCTATAATCCTGATTATTATTGCAAGAATAATCTTCATTCGCTTAAATGCGCTATAAATATAATTTCAAACACTTATATTGTTCCATGTGACTTATGGTTGAAAAACAATCCATTTAGGAAACATGAACTTTATTCATGGTATCTTGTTTCAAACAGCGATACAGATAATAACAACGTTTATATAAACAACCAATCTGAAATATGCTTTGACAAAAAAGATAAGAATCAAAGCAGACTTGTTGGTATAAGTTATATAGCTTTTTCCGATGCTGACAGACTTAAATTGAATATAAGCAAAATGTGCAGTGATCCTTCTTTCAACGACTCTTTTTGGGAAGATGCAATTCGTAAAAAGAATAAAATGAACATTTTTGCCCGTGTTGTTGCCGATGCATTTGAAATCAACACCTATGAACAGCTTCGCGAAATTGACAGCGAATCCGATACTCTCAAATCAAATGCCATAAGAACTATATGCACAGCATTAAATGTTTCCTCCGAGGAAATCAAAGATATAGACATCCTAAAAAAAGGTATGACTAATCGTTCATTTCTTTTCAACTGCAAGGGCAAAAAATATATTATGCGCATCCCAGGCGAGGGAACCGACAAGCTTATAAGCAGAAGAAAAGAATCAAAAGTGTACGATGCAATTAAGCCCTATGGTATAGGTGACACTGTTATATTCATGGATCCCGATAGCGGCTATAAAATCACCGAATATTGGGAAAACACCAGAACATGCAATGCGTTCGATGTAAATGATGTTCAAAAAGCTATGAATTTATTAAAAAAGTTTCATAGATTAAATCTGGAAGTGGATCATGAGTTTGATATATACGGTCAAATCCAGTTTTATGAAGATTTATGGGACGGACAACCCTCTGTATTTAAGGATTATTCGGAAACAAAAGAAAATATTTTTAAATTAA
>USJJ01000138.1 GCA_900554995.1 uncultured Ruminococcus sp.
TTTATTTTAAATAATAATCCAATGCCATTTGCATAAAATCTTCCGACACGCCGAAATGTTCGGCAAGCTCGAAACGATTTGTGCAAAAGCAATCGTCCAACGCTTTCAGCAGTTCATCCTTCGGGATGAGCTTTTTTATTGACCAAATATTCGCCCGGCGTTCGTGCCTTTCGCAAATATCACAGGCAGCATATCGGTTATAAAATGCGCCGGTGGCGCAATGCCCCAATTCGTGGGAAAGCTTTTCTTTTTCTTCTGTTTCACTTTGCAATTTCATAGGGTCAATAGCAACGAAACAATTACCGTCTTGAAGAACAGATATGCTTTCGCATTCATTCATTTGAAAAGAATATACCGGAACATTTTCGCTTTCTGAAATATCATACAATTCAGTTAACGTCAATTGTTTTTTCCTTTATTCTTTTCCCTTATGTATTGAGCAAAATTTCTTACATCTTCAAGCATTCCGGGCGTGATATCAGCATTGTCACCGCCATATAAAGCAAACATCAACATCTCGTCACTGTCGGTGGCGGGCTTTTTTTGTTTCTCATTACCGAGTAAATAATCAACAGAGACATTAAAATAATTTGCAATTTTAATTAGAGTATCTTGTTTAGGAACGTTACCATTTTTCCAATAATTTACGGTTGCTCTCGATACATTCAATTCAATAGCAACTCCCGTGGGAGTTTTTCCTTTCTTTTTGCACAATTCCGAATACTTGTCAAAAAACATAATTTTTCACTCCAAAATTGGTTAGCATAACGAAAGTTGGAAAATTAAACTTTTCTATTGATAAATTTAAAATATTGAATCATAATCAAAAATGTAGTTCAAATTTTATAACACATCGACTTATTATTCCTTGCAGTTTATATAATAACACATTTGTTAGAAAAATACAACTGTTTTTTAAAAACAACTGACAGGAGGTTTGAAATTTGGAACAATGGATAGCAAATGCCGCTGCCACAATAGGCACATCGGCAATGCTTTCGCAGGTTGATTGGAAGGTGGTTATATCCGCCTCTCTGCTTGCGGGACTGCTTTCGATTTTAACATCGGTTGCGGGTCTGCCGGAGGTTAAGGAATAACAGCGGCTATAAAAATACGCCTGTCGCGGGAATTAAAAACCTTGCGATAGGCGTTTTATTATTAGCGTGTGACTTTTTGTGAATAATTTACGCAAAAAAGACATTTTTTCAGACTTAAAAAGAATAACAGGAAAAGCCTAAAACCCGCATAAATAAAGGAAAAGCCGCCGTTAAGCGACTTTTCACAATTGGCGCGCTGAAAGACGAGCGTTGTTTTAAACAGTCCTGCGGACTGTTTTTAGCAGCGAAGTGTGAGGCGGGTACTGTCGCTTTGCGACGGTCGCCGAGCACGTAAGGCGGCTTGCCGCCTGTATCCCTTGCAGCGCGCCAAAAGAGAAGTGATACTTCGGTATTACTTCTCTTTTTTTGCTTTTATAAAACTGAGGGGGATTCGAACCCTGAGAGGGTGAGCGGCATCGACATCGACATTGACACACTACCTTATTTGTTATATTATTAAATATATGATTCGGCGAGGTGAGATTATATGGATGGATTTGCAGAAAAATATGCTGTTGAAACGGACGGCAGGGCTTTTGAAAAAAATATGATTACGGACGGCTGTTTGAGAATCACCGTGATTACGCCCGAGCTTATCAGAATTGAGCACTGTGAAAACGGAACGTTTTGCGATTCAGCATCGCAGACGGTTCTTTTTCGCAATCTCGGAGCGGTTGAATATACAGAATCGTCGAACGGTAATTCTGTTACAGTAAAAACCTCAAAATGTGAATTTGAGATTCAAAAAAGCGGCAGGCTCAAATCCGTTACACTTTTCGACGGACGAACCGTTACGGATTTTAAAAAGGGCAATCTGAAGGGTACAAGACGAACTCTTGACGTCACATTCGGCAAGGTGAAGCTCGGAGACGGAATAATCTCACGTGACGGCGTTGCCGTTATGGACGATTCGGATACACTTGTTTTTTCCGGCGGAGGGACGCTCGTTCCGCGTAAATGCAAGGGCGGCACGGATCAATACGTATTTGCTTACGGCTTTGACTACCGCAATGCGCTCAGGAATTTTTACCGGATAACGGGAAAAACACCGTTGATACCTCGTTTCTGCCTCGGCAACTGGTGGAGCAGATTCTGGGCTTATACTCAGGATGAATATCTTGGTCTTATGAAAAAATTCGAGGATAAAGACATTCCGCTGACGGTTGCCTGCGTTGATATGGACTGGCATTGGACGGATGTCAAGAAACGTTTCGGTGACAAAGTCAGGGATTATCCAAAGCCGAAAAATCCCGTTGCAAATATAACGGGCAGTTTTTGGAATCCCGGCTGGACGGGTTATAGCTGGAATACCGAGCTTTTTCCCGATCATAAGGAATTTCTTGATGAGCTTCACCGCAGGGGACTGAGCGTAAATCTGAATGTACACCCTGCTCAGGGAATACGTTTTTTTGAGGATATGTATTCCGATTTTGCCGATTATATGGGTGTTGATAAGGAAAATAAAGAATCGATTAATTTTGATTTTACCGATAAAAAGTTTATTGAAGGCTATTTTAAATATATCAACGAGCCGATGGAAAAAGAGGGCGTTGATTTCTGGTGGATCGACTGGCAGCAGGGCAGCACTTCTGCGGTTGAGGGACTTGACCCGCTGTGGCTGCTCAACCATTATTACTGCTTTGACAGACAAAGACACGGACTCAGACCGCTGACTCTCTCACGTTTTGCGGGATTCGGTTCACATCGCTATCCGCTCGGCTTTTCCGGCGATACGGCGATTCGGTGGTCGGTGCTCGATTTTCAGCCGTATTTCACAGCAACGGCGGCAAATGCAGGCTACACGTGGTGGAGTCACGATATCGGCGGTCATAATTTCGGCAAGGTGAGCGACGAGCTTTACCTCAGATGGGTTCAGTTCGGCGTGTTCAGCCCGATAATGCGCTTCCATTCGGCCAATAACGCACGAAAGAGCAAAGAGCCGTGGAAATTCGGAGAGGAAACGGAGAGCATTGCAAGGAAATTTCTGCGGCTGAGACATCGTATGATCCCGTATACATACACGATGAACCGACTTACCGAAACGGAAGGCAGACCTTTGCTTATGCCGATTTATTATGAATATCCCGAGCGCCCGGAGGCATACACGGTCGGCAATGAATACTTTTTCGGTACACAGCTTATTGCCGCTCCGATCACAAAGAAAGCGGATAAAAATACAAATACCGCCGCAGTCGATGTGTGGCTGCCCGAGGGAAGATACACGGATATTTTCACGGGTCAGTCCTATGAGGGCGGCAGGAGACATATGATGCGCAGGGATGTATCACTCATTCCCGTGCTTGCAAAGGCAGGCTCAATTATTCCTCTTGACGGCAGGAAAAACGGCAACAGCTTTGACAATCCCGATACATTTGATATTCTGATATACAGAGGTAACGGTGATTTTACGCTCTATGAGGACGACGGCAGAACCCTTGATTATAGGGACGGAAAATATGTAAATACGCATTTTAGCCTTTGTGAGAAGGGTAATAATCTGATATTTACGGTTGAGCCTGCCGCAGGTGATCTCAGCGTCATTCCCGATGTAAGAGACTGGCAGTTTGAATTCCGGAATGTGGCGGATGCAGAAAAAGTCATTGTTGACGGTGCTGATTTTATGCTTGATAAAAAGAACGGATATGTTACGGTTACCGTAAAAAAACTTCCGACAAGCAGGGGAGTGTCTGTCAGACTTTCTGCTATAAAAGATAAATAATAAAACGGAGCTGATCTGGACTTACAGAACAGCTCCGTAGTTTAATTAAGGCAATTTGCTTTGCTTATGTCTTGTTACTGCAAACGCTATCAGCAGGAAAATAAGTATACCCGTCAGACTGCCGCAGGTGTCGATAAAAACATCGAAGATTCGGCAGGCTCTTTCGGGAACAAAATACTGGTGAATTTCATCCGAAACCGCATACAAAGCGCACGGAATAAGCGGAACGTAAAGACGTTTTTTGCCGAATGAGAAATGAATTGCTCCGCACATAAAGAATCCGAGAACGGTATATTCGGCGAAGTGGGCAATTTTGCGCAGAATATTGTGAGAAACGATGTTGCCGAGATATTCGATAATCAGTCCGAGAAGATTTTCGCTTACTTCTTTCGACTCTTTTCCGTCCTCACAGGAAAACAGAAAGATAACTGCCATTACGGCGGCAGTCATAATCCAGAAAAATATTGCGCCGCAAATTCTGCGTTTGTTCATCAGGAGTGACCTCCCGAAATGAGGCAGGCACTTTCAAAGGCGGGGGAGAAGTAAATCCCGTCGACACCCTTGTTGACAACGGCATAGGATGATCCCGAAAACAGAGGAAGAAAAACCGCCTTGTCGATGATTATTTTTTCTGCCTTTACGCAGTCTGTTACAATCGCATTTCCCGAGTCGGTATTTATGATTGCACTGACGGTGCTGTCATAGCTTTTGTTGCTGAAGCCGAAGATGTTTGAATCGCTGTCGGAAGTGAACTTTTTAAGCATATCCGTTACGTTGGATGAATTCGTCGTTATTTTATGATAGAGAATCTGATAGCTTGTGTTATAG
>USJJ01000139.1 GCA_900554995.1 uncultured Ruminococcus sp.
CTGACAAAAAGCAGCGTGCCAACGAGAATGCGCACCATATTGTAAAGGAAACCGTTGCCCTCAGCGTAAAAATCGACCTCATCGCCGTTTCTTACAACGCCGCAGTCATAAATCGTGCGAACCGTGTCCTCAACGCTGCTGCCAGAGGAACAAAAACCGGCAAAATCGTGCGTTCCTATGAATTGCTTTGCCTGTTCATTTAAAATATCGGCGTCAAGTTTTGATTTATAATGCCATGCATAGTTCTTGAGAAACGGATTTTTCGCCTGCGAGTTCCATATCCTGTAAAGATATCTCTTACTTTTGCAATCGTACCTCGGGTGAAAATCAAGCGGCATTTCCTTGCAGCTCTTCACCGCAACCGAATCAGGTAAAACGGCGTTAAGCGCACCGACAAGGCGGTAGCAGTCAATGTCGCTCTGCGTTCTGAGAGTACAGCAAAAATCGTTTGCGTGAACACCTGCGTCGGTACGGCTGCATCCGGTTATATTTTCACGGACTCCGAGAATTTTTTCAACGGCGTCCTGCAAGCATTCCTGGACGGTTATTCCGTTCGGCTGAATCTGCCAGCCGTGAAAGTCCGTGCCGTCATACATCAGGTGAAGCGCAAGGTTTCTCATTTAACAAGCACCGCCTTGAAATAGTAATTGAGAACGATAATACCTGCAAAATAAACAAGCATCACACCGAGCCATACAAAATCCGTTGCCCTGAGCTTCATCTGCTTCATTCTTGTTCTGCCCGGACCGCCCGTATAGCAGCGGCAGTCCATTGCGTCGGCAAGCTCGTATGCACGTCTTATCGACGAGACGAAAAGCGGAACGATGATAGGCACAAGTGCCTTGACTCTTTGCATAAAGCTGCCGTTGTCAAGGTCAGCCCCCCTCGCCTTTTGTGCGTTAGTTATTCTGTCGATCTCGTCAATAAGAGTCGGAATGAAACGCAGGGCAAGCGTCATCATCATTGCCAGCGTCGAAACGGGAACCTTAAACACCTTAAGCGGTGCAAACAGCTTTTCAAGGGAATCCGTCAGAACGGTCGGCGTTGTCGTGTAGGTCAAAAGTGAGCTGATAACAACAAGACAGACAATTCTTATCGCCATAAACAGAGCGGTGAAAAGTCCGTTTGTCGTGATGTGGATAAAATGCCAGTTCACAAGCTCCGTGCCGCCTCTGATATAGAAAATGTTCAATATTGAAGTGAACAGAACGATAATGACGATCGGCTTCAAGCTCTTTGCGACCATCTTCACGGGAACCTTTGAAATTATATTAACCGTCAATGTGAAAAGCACCATAAGACCGAGCGCCTCAAAGCTTTTGCACATAAAAATCGAAACAATGAACAAAACCGTCAGTATGATTTTCATTCTTGCGTCCATGCGATGAATCGGCGATTCAACATTGTAATACTGACCTATTGTAATGTCTTTTAACACCGTTTGCACCTCCTGTGCAGGGAAAATAATAGCGGTTTACCTCGTCAAAACCTCAACGGCACGGTCAACGGTATAGACCGAGCCGAAATCATGCCCGTTGTTTTTGAGTATTTCAAATACCTTTGAAATCTGCGGAATGTTAAGTCCTATTTCTCTGAGCCTTTCGGCGTGTGAATAGACCTCGTCAACCGTTCCGTACATTTCAAGCCTTGCGTTGTTCATGACAGCAACCTTGGTTGCTATCTTCGCAATGTCCTCCATGCTGTGTGAAACAAGCAGAACGGTGCTTCCCGTTTTTTCACGGTAATTCTTTATCATATCAAGAATTGTGTCTCTGCCTATCGGGTCGAGACCGGCAGTCGGCTCGTCAAGAATGAGAACCTTCGGCTGCATTGCGATAACTCCCGCTATTGCGGCTCGTCTTTTTTCACCGCCCGAAAGGTCAAACGGTGATTTTTCAAGCAATTCCTTTTTAAGTCCGACATATGCCGCCGCCGAAACAACTCTTTTTACTATCTCATCGTCGGAGAGCTTCATATTCTTCGGACCGAATGAAATATCTTTATACACGGTCTCCTCAAAGAGCTGATACTCCGGATACTGGAAGCAAAGACCGACCTTGAAGCGAGCCTCTCTTGTCGCCTTTTTATCCGACCAAATGTCAACGCCGTCAACAACTACCTTGCCGCTGTTTGGCTTGAGAATTCCGTTAAAATGCTGAACGAGGGTGCTTTTGCCCGAGCCCGTGTGACCGATAACTCCGACCAGTTCGCCCTCTTCAATATCAAGATTTATATTGTCAATTGCCTTTGATTCGCTCGGCATTCCTTCATTGTAGAGATGAGTAACGCCCTGCATTGAAAGTATCGGCATCACTTTCTCACCTCCAAAACCTTGAGAATAGCCTCGGCACATTCATTTTCATCGAGTATATCTTCCGGAAGTTTGAATCCTTTTTTTCTGAGCCTATAGGCAAGCTCTGTAGCCTGCGGGACATCAAGACCCAATTGCTTCATTTTTTCTACGTTTCTGAAAACCTCTTTCGGCGTTCCGTCAAGTGCAATTCTTCCGCCGTCCATAACAACAACCCTGTCCGCCTTGACCGCCTCGTCCATATAGTGAGTGATAAGTATAACGGTGATTCCGAACTCCCTGTTGAGCTTCATTACCGTATCCATGACCTCTTTCCTGCCCTGCGGGTCAAGCATGGCCGTAGGCTCGTCCATAACAATGCATTTTGTGTTCATAGCGATAACGCCGGCAATAGCGACTCTCTGCTTCTGTCCGCCGGAAAGACGGTGAGGCTCACGCTTGCGGAATTCATACATTCCGACTGCTTTAAGTGCATTGTCAACGGCTTTTCTTATCTCCGAAGGCTCAACTCCGAGATTTTCGGGGCCGAACGCAACGTCGTCCTCAACGATCGTCGCAACGATCTGATTGTCCGGGTTCTGAAAAACCATACCGACCGTCCTGCGAATATCAACCGTCTTGCTCTCATCGGAGGTGTCCATGCCCTTGACCGTGACCTTACCCTTGTTCGGAACAAGTATGCCGTTAATCAGCTTTGCAACCGTTGATTTGCCGCATCCGTTATGACCGAGCACGGCAAGAAACTGACCCTCGGGCACTTCAAGGCTGAAATCGTTGACTGCTCTGACAATCCCCTCGTCCTCCAGCTCGTAGGCGAATGAAACATTATCGAATTTTATAAAGGTATCGCTCATATTCCGTGTTTCTCCGAATTATTTTTTCCAAATTGCCGATGCGCCGCACGGCAGAACCATTCCTGTTTGTGTAACAGGCAAGCCAATCTCACTGCCCGTCACCTTTCCGCCGAATTTCGGCACGACAAGCGCACCCAAAATATACTGCATAACAGCCGGCGAAAGTCCCGTTGTATATGAATTTATAAGCATCATTATCGGATCGTCAGAAAGCACCTCGGTGCAAAGCTCAACAAAGCCGTAAACCTCATCCTCAAGCTTCCAGACTTCGCCGCCGGGGCCTCTGCCGTATGACGGAGGATCCATGATGATAATATCATATTTATTGCCCCTGCGTATTTCACGCTGAACAAATTTTATACAGTCGTCAACTATCCATCTTACGGGTCTGTCGGCTACATGGGAAGCGGCGGCATTTTCCTTTGCCCAGTTAACCATGCCCTTTGAGGCGTCAACATGGACAACCTGCGCCCCTGCTTTAAGGCAAGCTACCGTTGCGCCGCCCGTGTAGGAAAACAGATTGAGCACCTTTACGGGTCTGCCTGCATTTCTGATAATCTCAGCCGTGTAATCCCAATTGACTGCCTGCTCGGGGAAAATTCCCGTGTGCTTGAAGCCCATGGTTTTGACGTTAAGACAAAGCTCCTTATAATCAATACGCCAAGCGTCGGGAGTTTTTCTTAAAATCTCCCAGTGACCTCCGCCCGTTGAGGAGCGGAGATATCTGGCATTGGCTTTTTTCCACATGGGATGCTTCTTGGGAGTTTTCCAAATGACCTGCGGATCGGGACGAATAAGGATAACATCACCCCAACGTTCAAGTCTTTCTCCGTCGGAGCAATCCAGCAATTCATAATCCTTCCAGCCGTCGGCAACTCTCATTCTGACATCCTCCGTTTATATAAGTCTCTCTTTAACTACCTGTGCAATTTCCTCGGCAAGGTTCTGAATCATGTCCTTATCCCTGCCCTCGAGCATAACTCTGACAAGCGGTTCGGTGCCCGAAACACGAACAAGCACTCTGCCCGACTCACCAAGCTCCTTTTCTGCGCTTGCAACAGCCTTCTTGATCTCCTCGTCCTTGTCGTAGCGAGCCTTGCCCATCTGGGAAACTCTTACGTTGATAAGAACCTGCGGAAAAACTTCCATCTCGGCGGCAAGCTCGGAGAGCTTTTTGCCCGTTCTCTTCATAACTGCAAGCAATTGGAGAGCTGTAAGCTGTCCGTCACCCGTTGAAGCGAAGTCAAAGAAAATAACGTGACCAGACTGTTCGCCGCCTATTTTAAAGTTATTCTCTCTCATATTTTCAAGAACGTATCTGTCACCGACTTTTGTAATCTCACTCTTGATGCCGTTCTTCTTGCAGAATTCAAAGAAGCCCATGTTGCTCATAACCGTAACAACGGCGGTATTTTTAGCAAGAGTGCCTTCGTCTTTCATTT
>USJJ01000140.1 GCA_900554995.1 uncultured Ruminococcus sp.
CAAGTACACATCATTTGTTGATCTTGCTAACGGAGCAACATTATAAATAGTTTTCAGATAAAACTTTCGGGCTGCCGAGCGATCGGCAGCCTTTTCAAAATTCCTGACAAAAATGAGCAAAACATATTTCAGTAAAAAGGCGGCTCGGTCCATTCACGGATCGGGCGGTTTTGCTGTTATGGCTATATTAAACAAATTTAATGAAATTTTCTTTGAAGAAAATAAAAACGCTGCAAATTTATTGACGAAATGTTGATCCTGTGTTAAAATAATTTTAGGTATATTCGAGAAGTATGTTTTAAACATCGAATATATTTTGTAAAAAATTATCAGATACAAGGTGGTGTTTGTGATGAAGCTCAAAAGAAAGATCATCAGCATAATTGCAGTGATCGCTTTGGCTATTTCATCTATCCCGCTGACTCTTATGCCGGGAGGTATTACCGCTGCGGCGGCTCCTGCGGATCCGACATTGGTTCTTAACAGACCGACTGCCGGCATATATGTCAATGAGGTGACGCGAGTTGCGTATGCAAGCAACTCCATAAAACCTCCGTCGGGAAATAATTCGGTTATTGTTAAGGCTACCAAATCGGGAGTGCCGTACCTCTCGGGTAAATTTGCGAACATTGCATACTGCGGAGAGACTCCTTATTCGACGCAGATCTCATTTACCCCCGGTGTGACGCTCGACAGTACGCCTACAATTTCTTGTAGCAATACCACCGTTACATACGCTTCAGCAACCCCGACGTTTTCTAACGGTACGTATACCTGGACGGTAAGCGGCGGTACTGCGCTTGTCGGTACTTCACTCATATTTACCGTCAAATATACATACAGTGAAACTAACAAGATCAGCGGCAAGACCTATACAAATAAGTATGAAACCCAGTGCGTTTCATATGTTGAGTCGATTTCTTCGCCGACGGGACTCTATTCGATAAAGAGAACATTTGAAAACTTTGTTGTGGGTACGGACACCAAAAACCGTTCTTACATAGCAACGATGATTCTCGGTGAGAATACTTACGGTTCATTATATAACAACGGTACAGGCGACGGCACGGTTGATTTTACAAACGATTCAGCTTTTACAAGCAGTACACCTGCATGGACATCGGATTTCGGCAATATGAGAAGCATCAGCGGATCCGACGCCAGCAAGAACTATAACGTTGCCATCAGTGCTGATTCAAACCGTCCGCTCTCAACAGTTTATATTGACAAGAGTGTCACTTCCACTCTTTCCTCCTTAAACCTGCGTTTCCATACTGTTCTTCCGACATATGCTTCTAAGACCAAAGAGCAAGTTACCGTCGGTGTTGACGGCGCATATGTATCTTCGGGAATTGTAAATACATTCAGCTCGTCAAATACAACTAACAACCCCGATAACGACACAGCGGCAAGCGCCGAGCTCGGTATGTCTTTGCCGAAGAACAAACCTATGGTGACCGGAATTGCCATGAGCTCAACTCTTCAGACCTACTTCGAGGGCGTCGGACCCTGTAAGGAGACGGGAACCAAGGAATACACTGTTTCACTGAAATATCATACTCCGGGCGGATGGACCAATGTCTATGTCGGACAGTCATTCAGTTTCCGATTTATTACATACGATAAGGGTTCGCTGAGAACTCTTGTTGAGGAGATTCAGGGAACCGATCCCACATCAATGACAATTGAGCTTGCCGACGGTGAGTTTAAGGGCTACAACCCGCAGTCGTGGTATTATTCATCCGGCTGGGAGGATTTCCAGACAGCTTTCCTGAATGCAAAGACCTGTCTTGCAAAGCCCGATCAATCCCAGAGCGATATTGATGCCGCCTATACGGCTCTAAAAACGGCATATACTAATCTTCAGATGAGAAAAGCGGATTATTCGCTTGCCGACGCTTACTATAAGCAGGCTATCGGCAAGAACAGTGATAACTACACTCTTGCATCGTGGGCAAAGCTTCAGAATATACTTGATGTATACGTCGACAATTACAGCGTTCTTTATCAGCCGGCAGTTGATAAGTCTGCGATTGATATCAAAGCCGCAATTGACGCTCTTGAGTATGCAACGGCTGATTATTCCGATTTTATTGCAAACATCAATACGGTTAATAAGATAATGACGGAAACACCGACGATTTACGGAAAGCCTGCATCTGAGGTATACTCGGGCTGGGCAAAGGTCGAATCCGTCCTTAAAAACTCAGGTTGTCTTTATAACGAGCTTGAGGGATATACGGTCGGCACCTACCTTGACATTACAGGACAGGCAACCGTCGACGGCTATACACTTCTTCTCAAAAATGCGATAGACGCACTTAAACTTAACGGCGCGGACTATACCGAGGCGACGAAGGCTGAAAATTCATATAAGATCCTCAATCTTTCATATATTGTTGACGATGTCGCAGAGAATCTTAAGTCTGCCTACAATGCACTTGTTGCTCTTCACGGACTTGACCTTTCAAGGCAGAGCGAAGTTGATTCTGCAGTCGCAAATCTTAAATATTGGCTTGATAATATTGAATATAAACCTGCCGACACAACAGCGGCTGTAAACATTATTGCAGAGGCAAATTCAATCGACAGATCAAAATATACCGATCTCAGCTCGCTTGACAATGCGGTTGCGAATCTTGAGTCGAAACTCGATCTCGATATCAGATACCAGAGCGAGATCGACAGAGCTGTTGCCGCCGTCAGATCAGCAATTGACAGTCTTACAACGAACGGTGCGGATTACACCGATGTTGACGCCGCAATTGCAGAGGCGCAGATGATTGCCGATAACGTAATGAAAGCCTATGCTTCAACCTATGGCTTTACGGCTGAAACCTTCTATTCAAACTGGTCGAATGTTACCACGGCTATTGACAATGTAATTCGTAACCTTGACAGCGATAAGCAGGCACAGGTTGACGCTTTTGCGGCGGCTATCAGAAGCGCTGTTGCGGCTCTCAAGGAGAACAAGGCGGACTATACCGAGGTTACCGCTGTGCAGAAAGAGGCGTCTCCGATAATCTCTTCCGGCAGTGCTCTCTATACTGCCGAAAGTCTCAACAGACTGACAAGCGCTTACCTTGCCGTTGTTGCTAACCTTGACATCAGCAAGCAGGCACAGGTTGACGGCTATGCGCAGGCGATCCGAGAAGCTATTTCAAAGCTCGAATATCTTCCTGCAAACTATACGAATGTTGACAATAAGATAACAGAGGCGAATGCAAAGCTCGCCGAAAACGATACTTTCGAAAAGGCTCATCCGGGATATCCGCTCTACACCGGCGAATCCCTCTCGGCTCTCAACCTTGCAATTGCAAGCGTGGACAGAAGCCTTGACATAAGATATCAGTCAACTGTTGACGGCTATGTAACCGCAATCAACGATAAGATCAACGGACTTGAATATGCACCGGCGGACTACACGCAGGTTGAGCTTGCAAAGGCTAATATCCCGTCCGATCTGTCGCCTTACACAACGCTTTCCGTTGCAACACTTAATTTGATCCTTAAAAAGATTGATACAACTCTTAAAACGGATCAGCAGTCCAAGGTTGACGGCTACGTGACGAGCATAAACAATGCCGTTGCATCGCTTAAATATAAAAATGCGGACTATTCAAAGGTCAATGCCGCTAAGGCAAAGGTTCCCTCGGATTCATCTCTTTATACCGAGGAGAGCTGGCAGCATCTTCAGGATAAGCTCGCCGATGTTGTAACGGGTCTTGATATCAGATATCAGGATCAGGTTGATAAATACGCCGAGGCGATCGAAACCGCAATTAATGTTCTTAAATATAAGACCGCCGATTACACGGATGTAAACAAGGCGCTTTCGGAAATTCCATCGGATCTTTCAATTTATACCGATGACTCCGTGCAGGCTCTCAATGATGTTGTAAATTCGATTGACAAGTATCTGGATATCAGATATCAGTCAACGGTCGACGGTTACGCTTCATCGGTTAGAGCAAAGATAGGAGCGCTTAAAGCAAAGGGTGCGGATTACACTGCTGTTATCGAGGCTGTTAACATGGGCAATGCAAAGATTGCCGAGGGAATTTATACCGACGAATCGGTCGCTGTTCTCAACAAGGCAATTTCCGATGTTCAGTATAACCTTGATATAACAAAGCAGGCGCAGGTTGACGCTTACGCACAGGCGATCAACGATGCAATTTCAAAGCTCGTTGTTAAGTTCGTTCCTGCGGATTACACACAGGTCGACAGCGAAATCGGCAAAATTCCGTCGGATCTGACTGTTTATACCGACGAAACCGTTGCGACTCTCAATGCCGCAGTGAATGCGGTTGACAGATCGCTCGGCAAGGATCAGCAGGCGACCGTTGACGGCTATGCGGAAAGCATTAAGACCGCAAGAGAAGCCCTTAAATATAAGGACGCCGATTACAGCGCTGTTGAAACAGCTAAGGCAAAGGTTCCGGCAGATTCGTCTCTTTACACAGAGGAGAGCTGGCAGAATCTTCAGAGTAAAATCAATGCGGTTGTTGAGGGTCTTGATATTACTCAGCAGAGCAGGGTTGACGCTTTTGCAAAGGACATTGAGGATGCGATTGCCGCTCTTAAATACGTTCTTGCAAAT
>USJJ01000141.1 GCA_900554995.1 uncultured Ruminococcus sp.
ACCTTAAAGCTCTCGTCGGCCTCAAAGCATATTTTCTTGCCCTCTCCGGAACACTCAAAGCATAAGGCAAGTTTCGGTGCACTTCTCCAGCGTGCAAGCTGAAAATCCCATACCTCGCCGCCGATCGGATTCTGCAAGCCGTTGCCGAGAGCAAAAGCAATGACGTTTTTGCCCTTTCTGAGCTTACCCGTGAGGAAGTAACGGTCGTAATAAATCAGGTCGTTTGGGTTAGAAATGTAGGGCGCAAGGCAGCCTTTGGTAAGATGCTCGCCGTTGAGCCAGAACTCATAGAAGCCGAGACCGGTTACAAGCATTTCTGCCTTTTCGGGAATAAAATCGAGTTCAAATGTTTTTCTGAGATACGGTGCAGGAACAAAATGCAGAAATTCGCAGTATTCCTTTGTTGCCGAAATAAATCTTGTGCTGTATTTCATTATAAATAAACCTCCAAAAAGAAAAAGGCAGAATCTAAATTTGATTTAGATTACATGCCTTTCTGTGATCAGTTTCTTATCTCTTCGGTTTCTATACACTCGACGTGTTCCTCGGGCGTTTCCATAATCCTTGTATGGTTAACGATAAGCATCGGGATCATTGTCAGCGTCAGAACGACAATTTCCGCCGTTCCGCCGAGCCTTACCTTGAGATAAATTGCGGCAAAGCATATCCAAAGGAAAAACACGATTGTGAGGTTGAAGAATTTTTTGTTTGTCCTCGCCTTGTAGACGAGAAAGTAAATTACGGCTGTTGCAATGCAAATTCCGAACAGCACGGCGAAAGCCGAATGCAGGCTCTTCTTGGATAGGAAGAAATTTATCAGGTTTTGCTGAGTGTCAAGAGTTTGATTCGCATAGTCGCTTGTGTAGGACGGAGCCGTGTATGTCTCATAGTTAAGTATAAGTGTGAATCTTTTCAGCTTCTCGTTTTTGCACATTACAACTCCGAACATCGCAAAAAGAGCAATAATCGAAAGAGCTTTCGGAAACTTGCGCTCAACATTGAATTTTTCGAGCGAATAGTTTAGGTTTAATACGATAGAGGCTGCGATGAGCATACCCCAGAATATAAAAGCGATCCAATGATCTCTGCCGACATTGCTTGCCGTTGAGGCACGGGCTCCGTAAAGCGGATTAGGTTCAAGGAGCCGGTCATACAGCCACATATAAACAATCGTAACTATGCCGAAAATCAAAGAAGCATATTTTAAAGCTTTGTTTTCTTTTTTTATCATTTACACACCTCTTCCAAATTTATTTTCGATTAAATTTTATCATTGTTTAAAAATTTTTTCAAGTTAAAAATAAAACTGTTATAGATTTTTTATAAATATGTCAAGAAATGTCTAAATTTCGGACAGGCTGCCGTTTTTAACGTGATATTTCTTTCTCCCCGCAAGCTCAAGAATCGGTCGGTCGGAAACAAGATTATCCGTATAAACGTCACGGAATTCGTAATCGGCAGCTTCCTTTTTCAGGCGGGAGACTTTCTCCGTGCCTTTGCAGTTCTCGCCGCTTATCAGTCCCGTTCGGGGATCCGTTTGCGTTGCGATAAGGAGATTGACTCCGAGCCTGTCGCAGATCGGCTTGATCTGAAAAACGGGAGAGGCGGAGCAAACAACTGTCGGAACATCGTTGCCTTTCGGGTTGAACCATTCGTTTATTCTGCCGACGTTTTTATCCCAGAAAAGCTCGGCTTCTTTTTCGGCGTCAATCGCTTTGAGATAAGAATAGAACAGCTCCTTTGAGTGCTTCTTGCTTATTTTACGAAAGACATAATGACCGAAAAGTCCGGCGGCCTGCTTAGGAAGAAATCTTATGATCGACGGGTGCCTTTTCAGGCAGAAAAGCCAAAACTCACTGCCCGATTCTCCCCTGAAAACCGTCTTGTCAAAATCATAAAGATCTGCAATCATTAAAAATCAACATCCTTTTTGCCGTCGAGGGTGACAAGCTGCGTCTTGCCGTTGTAAACAACCTCGAATTCACCCTTGCCGTCAAGGGTCAGCTTTGTGAGCTTTCCGTCTGCCCAGTCGATATCAACCTTTACTCCGCCCTTTGCGGTAAGTCCGTAAATATGGCCGTTTGCCCATTCGTCGGGGAGGGCGGGGAGGATGAGAATCCTGTTGCCGAAGCTCTGCATAAGTGCCTGAGCAATGCCTGCGGTTGCGCCGAAGTTGCCGTCAATCTGGAACGGCGGATGAGCGTCAAACATATTCGGGAATGTGCCGCCTCTGCCTCTCTTATACTTGACGGGAATATAGCGGAGCTGGTTGTTGATGAGCTTGATGACCTTGTTCTTGTCACGAAGTCTTGCCCGGAAGTTGATCTTCCAGCCGAGGCTCCAGCCCGTGCCGCCGTCGCCTCTGTTTTCAAGCGTCTTTCTCGCGTATGAGGCAAGCTCGGGAGTGCGGTCGACATCAATCAGATTTGCGGGATGGAGAGCGTAGAGGTGGGAAACATGGCGGTGATGCTTGTCAAAGCCCTTTTCGTCATAATACCACTCCATAAGTCCGCCGTCCTTGCCCTGCTTGAACGGGAGCAGACGGGGGAGAGCCTCGCCGATTTCACGGCTGATATCATTCTCAATTCCGAGCACATCATATGCCGACTGAAGATTCTTGAAAAGATCTGTGATAATTTCCATTGTCATATATGTTGTCTTGCTGACGGAGGTTTCCTTACCGTTTACCATGTACTCGTTCTCGGGCGAGGTCGACGGACAGAAGATGAGATATCCGTTGCCGTCGTCGATAAGCAGACTAAGGCAAAAACGGGCATTTTCCTCCATAATCGGGATTGCGGTTTCTTTCAGATATTCCTTATCGAGCGTGTACTCGTAATATTCATAGAGATGGCGGCAGAACCAAGCGCCCGCCATCGGCCAGAATGACCAAACGGGATTTCCGCCCGAGGGAGTGGTGATTCTCCAAAGGTCAACGTTGTGGTGACAGCAGGTGCCGTCAACGCCGTAGAACTGCCTTGCGGTCTCCTTACCAGATTCCGCAATTTCTTCGATGAATTTAATGAGCGGCATATTCATCTCGGGCAGAGAACACATCATCGTCGGCCAGTAGTTCATCTCGGTGTTAATATTTACCGTATAGTTTGAACGCCACGGAGAGCACATTGTGAATGTCCAGATTCCCTGCAATGTCATAGCCTGCGAATCCTCACGTGAGCCGGAGATTGTCAGATATCTGCCGTAGTTGAACAGCAGACAGTAAAGATTGTTGTCGTTCTTTTTGCTGTGGAGAAAGTCGTGAATACGGCGATCGGTCGGCACGTTGTCCTTTTTACTCTCGCCGAGGTCGATCGAAACACGGTTGAAATACGGACTGAAATCATTTATATGATCAGCCTTGACCGCCTCAAAGCCTTTTTTCACTGCATTGTCAAGGCGTGCGGTGCAGATGCCCTTATAGTCCTTCTGCGAATTTGCAACCGACTTGTCAAAGCTCTCAAAGTTGTCCTCCGCAGTCAGGTAGATTGTTGCAAACGTTGCGCCGCTTACGTGAAGATGATTTTTATTCGCCTTGACCGTTCCGTCGGTGTCTATCTTAAATGCACAGCGAAAGCTGATGCCCTGTCTGTCGCCGTCCTCGTAGGTGCAGATCGGATCCCCGCCGTTCTCCTCAATGTGAGTGGGAGCGATTCCGTCAAGGATATATGTATTGCCGTCTGCGGTTACTTCATTGCGAAGATCGCAGCTTATCATTGCTTTGAAATCGAGCTTGTTCTTGCCGTCTGCGGTGAATTTATATGCCAGAACCTTGTCGGGATGGCTGATGAAGCACTCGCGTGAATAGCCGGTGTCGCTCGATGTGTAGCCGACCGTTGCGATTCCGGTTTCAAGATCAAGATCACGTCTGTAATCCCTCGGACACATATTTTTCATCGAGGTGATCATCAGCTTTCCGAGCTGAAGATACCACTCCGACGGATCGCCGTAGAAGTTCTCTTCGATATAATCCCTTGCTTCAATTTTCTTATCCTCAAGGATGAGCTGACGAGCCTTTTTGAAATGCTCAACCTTGTTTTCTACCTTGTAGCCGTGCGAACAGCCCGACCAGAGCGTGTCGAGATTAAGACCGAGAGTTTCCGTCTCAACTCCGCCGAAAATCATCGCTCCGAGACTGCCGTTGCCGAGGGGCAAAGCCTCAACCCAGGCACTCGCAGGATGACTGTACCATAAATATTGCGAACCTTTTTTCAAGGAAATAACCTCCTGTATAACAGTTATAGTCAAAGTATAACTGATTGTTGACATTAAAGTCAATCAATTATCTTGCTTTTTTTGAAGTTTTATTATAAAATATCCGTGTATGTATTTTTTAATGTGATTTTGGGAGAACATAATGTCGGAAAAGATTTTAATCATCGGCGCAGGCGCCGCAGGACTTATGGCGGCAGGCACAATATCGGGCAGGGGTATGGATGTAACGATCCTCGAACGCAACGAAAAGCCCGCAAGAAAGGTTGCAATAACGGGTAAGGGCAGATGTAATGTAACCAACAACTGCAAGGAGCTTTCTGAGCTTATCGCAAACGTCCCCGTGAACGGCAGATTCCTTTACAGTGCTTTTTCTAATTTTATGCCGTC
>USJJ01000142.1 GCA_900554995.1 uncultured Ruminococcus sp.
AATTATCAGTAACACTAGCACCAGCATCAGCAACTAATTTGTGAGTATATTCACTACCATTAGCAGTTGTTGGAATTTGAATTGTTCCAGTTTTTCCAACTTTAGTATCAAAATCAACTAGAGATATTTTATCAAGTAAAACTGTTTCTCCTTTTTTAGCAGTAAATTCTAATTCATTTAAATTTTCTGTATTAGCAGCAGAAACTGTAAATGTATTAGCAGTAATATTTAGTGATGCTGTATAACAGAAACTTCTATCTGCTTCACTTGGAGCTTCTTGTCCTGTAACTGCTCCTGGAGCTGTCCATTTTACTGTACCTGTAGTATCATCAGTAACATCTCCAGCACCTTCTGCAAATGTTGTTGCATCAGCATAAATGTTAAGTGGATCAATTGTACCAAATTCTGAACTTGCTGCTGTACCTGTACTAACTGTAACAGTTGCTGTTGTTCCTTGTGCTCCTTGAGCTGTGAAGTAAGCGAATGTTGCACCTACTACAGCAACTAATAATGTAGCAACTGCAATAACTGTTAATAGGATAGTATTTTTTTTGTTATCCATAAGATCACTCCATTTAAACGAATCCGCAGGATACCGTAAAAGGCATCTGAGGTAAATGACAAAAAGCGAACAACACAATTATATTGTCCGCTTTTTTTATCCGTTATTCCTCTTTATTTTTCGGCTCAATTTTACCGTAAAGTGTGCCCTCGAGGTCAGAACGGGGAGCTCTTGTCGGCAACTGTTCCTTTGACTGCGAACGGTTGTCGTACCTTCTGTAATCTCCTCTGCGGCCCCTGCCGTTTGACGGGTTGGTCGCCTTAAATCCCTCTGCAAGAGTTATAACAACTCTTCTGTCACTTTCTGAACCGATAGAATGTGAATCCACGCCTTCAATTTCCTGAATTGTAGTGTGAATTATACGTCTTTCGTAGGGGTTCATCGGGTCAAGACACACGTTTCTGCCGTACTTCTTGACTCTCGCTGCGTTCTTCTTTGCAAGCTCACGGAGAGTTTCCTCTCTCTTCTCTCTGTAATTGCCGGCATTGATAGAAACACGCTTGTAATTATCCTTACCCTTGTTGATAACAAGGCGTGTAAGATACTGAATTGCGTCGAGCGTCTCACCTCTTCTGCCGATTACATATCCGTAATCATTTCCGCAGTCGAGCTGAACATATACGCTCTCATCGTCCTCGGACGCAGAAATCTTAGCGTCCTCAACACCCATACCGTCAAGAATTCCCTTGATATAAACCTCGGCAGCCTTTGATGCGGCTCCGACTGTTCTCTCACTCTTCTCGAAAGTTTCCTGTTTCTTAGCGACAGTCTCTTTCTTGGGCTCGGATTTCTTTGCTTCAGCCTTTCTTTCGGTCTTGGCAGGCTTTGATGCCTTAGCCGACTTAGGCTCTGATTTTTTTACTTCATCGGGAATCTCGTAGTATGCTCTTACTTCTGCGGGAGATCCTCCGAAAAGACCGAGTGTCTTTTTCTTTGCGGTTTTAAGAACCTCAACCTTAACATCTGCGTCCCACGGTGCACCGAGTTCGTTTTTCGCCGCCTCGATAGCAGCCTCTGTGGTAGCGCCCTTTCCGAATGCTTCTTTTATCATCGGTTTTCACCACCTGTTAATATTACACAAAATGTGTTGTTTTCTGAGTTTAGCCGTTTTTAATCCGCTTTATGCTGTTCTCTCTCGAACGGCGTTCAACAGTCTCTTTGATCATAAGTTTTGCAATGTTCTTCTGAGGAGAAATAACCTTTTTAAGAACAAAGGACTGAATCGTTGAGAATACATTTGATGCGATCCAGTAAACACCGATACCGCTCGGGAAAAGGAATGCAAACCAAATTGACATAATCGGCATAATCATCATTGTGCAGCCCGCACCCGGAGCATTGGCAGTCGGGTTCGACTTCTTCTGTTGCAGCTGCATAATAATTGCAGAAATAAGTGATGTTACGCCAGAAAGAATCGGGATAAGCCAATATCTGTCTCTTACCTTAAACTGCGGCTGAACACCGAGTTCAAGACCGAGGAATGTGAATCTGTCTGCATCAATAAATGTCTGAATCTTGTTGATGGCATCCGCAGAAACGGTTGTTATTCCTTTTGCGGCAATGTAATCCGTTACTTCATTGAAATGCTGAATGATATAAAGCGGATAATATCTGTCGACCTTTGAGCCGACTGTAAGCACCTTGTCGGAAACCATCTGTGAGAAGATATCAACAAGGCTCTGCGATGTGGCCGCATCAAGTCCGATAGCATAACGGAGCGGATTGTAAAGAACGCCGAAAAGTCCGATAATAAACGGGAACTGAATAAGAAGAGGAAGGCAGCCTGCCGACATAGGATTATATCCCTCACGGGCATAAAGATTCTGGGTTTCTTCCTGGATCTTCTGCTGATTTCCTGCGTACTTCTCCTGAATACGTCTGATCTTCGGAGCAAGACGCTGCTGTTTTGCCATACCTTTCTGCTGGCTGATCGTTGTCGGAAGAGTAACGAGACGTGCAAAAACGGTAAACAGAATAATCGCAATACCGTAGCTGCCGTTGAATCCGTCAACTATGCCGTAGAAGAAAAGCATAATATAACCGAAAATCGGGGTTATATATTTATACAGAGCGTTATATAATGCGTTCATGTTTTGTCTCCTTTTTCTTTGCGACCCTTTTCTTTTTTCGGAGGGACAGGGTCATAGCCTCCCTTAAATAGCTGATTGCACCTGAGCAATCTCAACAGAGCCATTAACGATCCTTTGAAGGCTCCGTGAATCTCTATCGCCTCAAGGGCGTATTGGGAGCAGGTAGGATAATACCTGCACATGGGCGGAAGATGAGGCGAAATATGCCTTTGATAAAATCGGATACATCTTATGAGAAATCTTCTCATTTGTTTTTCACGCCCGCTTTTGCAAGATGCTTGTCCATAATCTTCGAAACATCTGTGCTTTTAAGTGATTTGGTTTTCGTCCGGGCAACAAAAATAAAATCGTATCCGCCTTTAATGTTGGGAAGATTTTCTCTGAATGCCGCCCTGATAATTCTTCTTGAGCGATTTCTTTCAACCGCATTGCCGATCTTCTTGCTTGTAGTAATACCCATACGACAAACTCCCGCGCGGTTATTCTTTAAAACATAAGTAACCAACGCAGGATCAGAAAATGATTTTCCTCTGCCGTAAGCTCGTCGGAAATCGCTATTTTGCTTTAAAACAATATAATTCTTTTCAGGCAAAAATATCAAATCCGTTCAAAGGTGGGTTTTACCGAATCAGTAAGTAAGCTGCTTTCTGCCCTTTGCACGACGACGTGCAAGAACCTTGCGACCGTTTCTGTCAGACATTCTCTTACGGAAACCGTGCTCCATCTTTCTGTGACGCTTCTTGGGCTGGTAAGTTCTCTTCATCTTTCTGACCTCCGTTTCAACTTTACTTTGTAATCCTGAGCGACAAACAATGCTTTAGCGCATATGCACTCACGTTGAGATATTATATAATAAAAATCGTCCCGTGTCAATCATTATTTTTGAATTTAAACCCTTACATTTAAAAAATTGTTTCAAATTCTCTATATAATTGTTTAAAATAGTCATTGCAATTATTCGGGCTGTGTGATATACTTATTCGGTAAAAAAATCAAACAGGAGATGTGAAAAATTAATGGATTCATTTGCGGAACTTTGGGAAATGGTTAAAGAAGAATGTAAAAATCAGGTCTCTGAATCCATATACAATGTTTGGTTCAAGGATATGGAGCTTGTAAGCTTCGACGACAATAAGGTTGTTATTGCGCTGTCGGACTTTAAGCGTAAAATTGTCGAAAGCCGTTTTATGGATAAACTTTCAACATCCTTTAAAAATGTTATCGGCTTTGATATTGAAATAGTTCTTGTGGATGTCGACAAATCCGCTGTTGCCAAGATTGAACCCGAGGAGGACACCTTGACCGACGAGGACACCTTTGATTCCTTTATCGTCGGCGCTTCAAACAAGTTTGCATATGCAGCCGCAAACGCTGTTGCAAACGACCCGGGCGGAAAATACAATCCCCTCTTTATTCACGGCAATTCGGGACTCGGAAAGACGCATCTGCTCAATGCTATTGCACATTCGGTAAAAGAACGCCACCCTGAAGCAAACATCGTATACACCAGAGGCGAGAGCTTCACCAACGAGCTTGTTAAATACATCGGTCAAAAAAGCACCGAGGCATTTCACGACAAATACAGAAACGCCGACATTCTTTTGGTCGACGACGTTCAGTTTATTGCAGGTAAGGATTCCACACAGGAGGAGTTCTTCCACACATTCAACGCACTCTATCAGGCAGGTAATCAGATCGTTCTGACATCCGACCGACCGCCTAAGGAGATCTCACTTCTTGAGGACAGACTGCGCAATCGATTTGAATGGGGTCTTATGGCTGACATTCAGTCCCCGGATCTTGAGACAAGAATGGCTATTATAAAAAGAAAAGCCGAGGTTCTCAATTTTGACCTTCCGGACGATATCGTTCAATACATCGCCGAGAAGCTTAAAAAC
>USJJ01000143.1 GCA_900554995.1 uncultured Ruminococcus sp.
TGCCGGACCTTCCATTTCATTTTGATCAAGCAACGAATCCAACATTTGATCCGCTTCGGGCACCATTGAACGTAATTTATAAAACTTGAATACCCTGCCGTTTTTGCCAACTCTGTATTGGGTATAAATAGGAGACGCTCCCGGACTGTCGATAACGATCAAAAGCATTACAAACAGAATTGGAATTGTAAAAACAATTATACAAAGCAAAGAAAAAACAATATCAAAGCATCTTTTGACTGCGAGATAGACAGGCTTTTCATATATTGTAATTTCGGGCTCGGCGCTTTCGCTTTGTGAGCCGGAGGAAATGATATAACTGTTCTTGCCTTCCATACGCTCCTCCTGTTCTTTTTACTTCTTCTTGTAAAACAATTCAAAAACAATCTTATCAATCGAATCGGCGTCGGGGCGAAACTCCATCAAGCCGTCCTTGACGACCGACTCGCCCTCAAGGGTTTCGATTTCGGTAAATTTATACTGCGACAGCTTTTTCGCAATTTCCTGAAGCTGATTGACCGAGCGATCGGACACGATATAATCGGCAAGCTTTGAAGATGCTTCAATAACAAAATTGTCATCGTTTTCGATTTCGAGCATAGCCTTATCGTAAACTGCGGTCATATACTGTCTTTGACGCACCATACGGGTGCTGTTTGAGCTGTCCTCAAGTCCGTAACGTTCGCGCACATAGGTGAGCGCATGATCGCCGTGAAGCGTAACCGTTTCACCCTTTATGAGTGTGTCGTCAATACCGCTGAAATCGTCCAAAACGGTGACCTCAACGCCGCCCAAAAGGTCGTTCAAAATCGGCACGGCGTCCATGGTTATTGAAAGGTAGTGATTTACCTTAACGCCGTTCAAAAGCTCGGAAACAGCGTCGGCGGTGTTGCGACAGCTGACATCCCTGCCGTTGCCGTAGGTATGAGCCAAGGCGAGCTGTTTGTTGACCGTGCCAATCTTCTGACCGGCAACGCCCAAAACGTTCATATTAACCATTGTGTCACGGTTAAGGTGAACCGCCGTGAACTTTTTCTCACTGTTGTCAAAGACCAACAGCATCAAGAAGTCCGCCCGCTGATCGTTATTGTAAGAATCGTTATTAATTGCGTCCTCAAACTTATCAAGGCCGAGGATCAAAAACGATTCAACATCTTCGTTTTTCACATACTCGACACCGTTATATTCATAAACGGTATTCTCGGTTTTTTGCTCGGGGAAAATGCTTTGACGCTTTTCCCATAATTCCAAAAGCAAAAAAGCACCTGTTAAAAGAAACACTGCCAAAAGAGCGACGGCTAAGCCACGCATCAGCTTTCTTTTATCGTTCCGTTTTTTTCCCATAAAGACTCCTCTTTTTAAGCGGCCTGTTTCTTAGATTTCTTCCAAAGGACAACACCGGCAACCAGGGAAACGCACATTACTCCTGCCAATACGCCGATTTTGATTCCGTCCTCGATGTTACCCGTTGCGGGATTTTCCGCTGTGCCCGTATCGTCGGCAACATCGGAATTATCGACAACAATTGCAAAAGGAGAGAACTCCTTGATGGTAAATTCAAGATATTCGCCGTTGATTTTTGCGTTGTCAATCAGCTCCCACTCGCCGTTGTAATAGTGCAGGAGCGCAACAAATCTGTTTGCGTTGTCGTCCTTGAGCTTGATTCTGAAGCTGCCGTGCGACTCATGGTCGGCGCAGTTCTCATAGTGAATATCGAACAAATCGCAGACTGCCAAATTCCTGGTTGCGATGCCCTTACTCTGAGCGACGGTTGCCAGATCCTTGTTCAACTCGGTGAGATCACCTGCGGAACGGATTTCGTTATACGCTTTTACTATCATCGACTCGAGGTCGTTGTTCAGTTCGTCACGGTGAGAATACGGTGTGATAACCAGTCTCGCCTTGCACTCCGGAGATTCCGATTCGTATTCAATGAGCTCGGGAGCGGATGCGGAACCCGGGCTTTTGATGAACGGTGCGGCAAATACGCCTACCGTAAGGATTGACGCTATTAAAATTGCAGTTAAAAAGGTTGATAATTTTTTCATAATAAAAATCCTTTCAAATAAATTTTTATTCAAAGAGTAATGAATAACCATACTCATTAAACTGTGTAACGAACTCATCGCCGAGCTTTTTGCGAATGAGCTCATATGCCTTACCCAAGCGTGGCGGACGGTTGCGAAGGTTGTGACAATCGGAGCCGATCGCATGAATGCCGCCCCGAGCGAGCATATCCGTCGCCTTTTTCTTTGTGAAAAGCTCATTGAAGAAGGATGCGTTCACCTGCATCAGGATTCCGCTTTCGTAAAGACGTTCCCACACGGAATCGCTTTCAAGCTTTAAGTATCTGTCGATGTGAGCCAGAATTACCCTCACCCTGTGAGTCACGGCAATTTCGGTCAATTCACGAACCGTATATTCCGTCCATTTACCCATCGGCATTTCAAGCAAAATCAGATTGCTTTCACCGATGCAGAGCTTGCTCAACGACTCCAATTTTCCGATACCCGGATAATATTTGACCTCGGCACCGCAGATTATACGGGGAATTTCGTCCCGAGCCGCTGAAAGCAGACTGTCGAGACTTTCCTGCCTGCGGGCTAAGAATTCATCAACCGTTTCATCGTCGGCGAAAAAATGAGGAGTTGCGATTACGGTATCCGCTCCCTGTTCACGCTGCATTTTCAAAAGCGCAAGGCTTTCTTCAATACTGCCGCTTCCGTCGTCGATGCCGGGCAAAATATGAGAATGCCAATCAATCATTTTCTATCACTCTTCGAGGAACCTTGATAGTATTTGTAGTATTTATAATACTTGTGCTTTCCGTATTTCTTGTAAGATCCGCCGTCGTTCTTCGATTCGTTCAAAATGCAGCCGAGAACATTGACGTTAGAAAGCTGAAGCTGTCTGAAGCAACGCTCCAATTCCTTCTTTTCGGTGTAGTCCTCACGAACGACGACTACCATACCGTCGATAAGTGAGGCTATCGACAATGCGTCCGAAACGATGTTGACGGGCGGCAAATCAATGATGATATAATCGAAGCTTTCACGAAGTCTGTCGAGGATAAATTCCATTCTGCGAGAGCCGAGAAGCTCCGACGGGTTCGGCGGAATTTCTCCCGAGGGCAATATGTACCAGTTCTTCAGCAATGCCGAACGGAAATCCGGCATATGAGCACCGTGACCCATCAAAAGGTCGGTAAGACCCGGTGTGGATTCGAGGTTCATTTTCTTTGCGATTGAAGGAATTCTCAGGTCGCCGTCAATAAGAAGAACCGGATTGCCCTTTTCGGCGAGAACATATGAAAGATTGACTGCGGTCGTGCTTTTTCCCTCTCCTCTCATCGAGCTTGTTACGCCGATAATCGGACACTTAACGTCCTCGGGCAGGGTAAAATCAAGGTTTGTTCTGAGAATTTTATACTGTTCAATGGCTGTAAATTCAAGGTTCTTGTGCAGAGTCTTTCTTGAATCCTTTTCGGTAAAAACAGCGCTTGTTTTATTATTTTTAAATAATCCCATGTCTATATACCGTCCTTATGAATTCTTCGAGGTTTTCTTTTTGGCGCTGTAGTAGCCGTACTTTTTCTTGTCCGAGCCTAAAAGATTGGGAACCTTCGCCAAAATCGGGTAGTCATAAGTCTGTAAGATGTACTCTTCGTCGTGGATAGTGTCATCCATCAAGGCTCCGACGGCAATCGCCAATGCCGAAAGCAACACTCCCAAAATCAGACCGACGGCGGTATATTGAGTTATGCTCGGTGAAACCTTTTCAAGGTTCGGCACTGCGGCATCGACAACCTCCATGGAGGCGCCGTCAATAATCTCCGATATTCTTACGGGAAGAACCTCTGCAATACAGTTTGCAATCTTTGCGGCCTCGTAAGGGTCGTTGGTTGTAACGTCAACCCTCATGATTTCGGTATTGTTCGACTGGCCGGACTGAATTTTTTTGCTCAACTGCTTATACGAATACGGAACATCGGCCTTTTCAATAACACGCTCAAGGGTCGAGCGGTTGTTGAGAATCTCGCCGTATGTTTTAACAAGGCTCTGTGCGGCGGTGATTTCGGAGGAGCTGATGCTGAAGCTCGTGTTGCCCAACGAAAACGAGCTGTTGTTGACATAAAGCATTATTGATGAGGAATACTCCGGCTTGATTAAAAATGCCGACACGGAAAATCCGATTCCTGCGGCAATTATGCCTGCCAAGACAATCAGCCATATTCTCTGCCAAAGGGTTTTAAAAATATGTACTAAGTCGATAGTATAGTATTCCCTGACCGGTTTGTTGTTTTTCTTCATATAAAATTCTCCTTGATTACCCAAAGCTTATTCCAAAATGTAAATTTTTTGTAAACTTATAGTTAAAAGTATTATACTTGAAGTCGCCACTGTTGTCAAGATGTAAATTACTGCGACTATGTAAATTTTTCTATTTTTCGATGAGATTTTTAATTTTTCAACGAAAAGTGTTCATCTCAAGTAAAATAGATATACAAGAGGTGATATCCATGCCAAGGCAGGGAAAAAACAT
>USJJ01000144.1 GCA_900554995.1 uncultured Ruminococcus sp.
AACGATCGAGAGCCTCTCTTGCCTGAGGAACAACATTCTTCTTGCTGCTTGCCATTTTCATTTCACCCCTTCGCAAATCATTTGCGTTTGCAATTATATTTTGCTCTTTATTTTTAAAAATACAACTGAAAAATTTTGTAAATAAACGAGTTGCCATATACCGATTATTGTGATAAAATAGTTCCTTGCGGAATGCACCTTAATAGTATAATAGTATAACCATATTTTTGCATCGGAGGAATTATTTTGGTTTATTCAAATGTTCTTGAAGCGATCGGACACACGCCGATGATCCGGCTTTCAAAAATTGTACCCGAGGGAAGTGCGGAAATTCTTGTTAAATATGAGGGCGTAAATATCGGCGGTTCAATCAAGACACGAACAGCATATAATATGATTTGTGACGCTGAGAAAAAGGGGATAATCAAGCCCGATACGATAATTGTTGAGCCGACCAGCGGCAACCAGGGAATCGGACTTGCTCTTATCGGTGCGGTCAAGGGCTATCATGTCCGCATTATTATGCCCGACTCGGTCAGTGAAGAACGCCGCAAGCTCGTCAAAGCGTATGGTGCCGAGCTTGTACTCATTCACGATGACGGCGATATAGGAAAATGTATAAATGAATGTCTGCAAACGGCCTTGCATATGGCTGAGGAGGACAAAAACGTATGGATTCCTCAGCAGTTTGAGAATCCTGCAAACCCGATGGTTCACAAAAACCACACTGCCCTTGAAATCATTGAGCAGGTCGGTAAGCCGATTGACGGATTTTGCTCTGGGGTCGGTACGGGCGGCACGCTCAGCGGAATCGGAGAAACTCTCAAAGAGAAGTATCCCGATATTCATATCTGGGCAGTCGAACCGAAGAATGCCGCTATTCTTTCCGGCGGAAGCATCGGAACGCATCTTCAGATGGGTATCGGCGACGGTCTAATTCCGAAGAATCTCAACACGCACATATATGAGCACATTGACATTGTAACGGACGAGGAGGCAATCAACACCTCACGCCGCCTGATTCGTGAAGAGGGAATCCTCTGCGGAATTTCAAGCGGAACAAATGTCACCGCTGCACTGCGTCTTGCAAAGGAGCTCGGCGAGGGAAAAACGGTTGTCACCGTCCTCCCGGATACAGGCGAAAGATACTTCAGCACGGTTTTGTTTGATTATTGAGATCGAACGAGGTGGTATTATGACAGAAAATGAGCTTTGTGCGGCTGCGATAAAAGCCATGGACAATGCCTATGTTCCGTACTCGGGATATACAGTCGGTACGGCATTACTGACGGCAGGCGGTAAAATTTTCACCGGATGCAACATTGAAAACGCTGCTTATTCTCCCACCGTTTGTGCGGAAAGAGTTGCCTTTTTCAAGGCGATCTCCTCGGGCGAAAGAAATTTCAAAGCAATTGCCGTTGCAGGAGGCAAGAACGGAGAAATCAAGGGCGCATTTCCTCCATGCGGCGTATGCCGTCAGGTTATGGCGGAGTTTTGCTCGCCGGACTTTGCTATTCTTGTAGTAACCGCAACCGATTCATATAAAAAGTATTCCCTTTCCGATCTCCTCCCCGAAGCATTTACACCGAAAAATATTGACAAATAACAAAAATGCTGCCGACTCAACGGCAGCATTTTTGTTGCTAAAAGAACTTTTACGGATTAATCTTATAAATTATGATATATTTCTCTTGTCGTGATGCTGTAGGAGCCTCATTCTCGCGGTAAACCTTCCTCCGTTTGGAATACCAGAACCATAACCAGCCAAGCGATTGTATAAAAATCATTTCAGCCTCTCATCCATCTTCCCTACAGGAGAGCCTGCATAACTCTTTGTAAATATTGGGTCTGTGCATACCTTGTTTACGGACTTAAATTCACAATCAAAAATCACCTCAAAAGAATCTTCCTGATCAGATCAAAAAATTTTTTTAAAGCGGTGCGGAGTTTGGCGAAGATGGACCCGGCATTGGAAGTTGTGGAATTAAGGTCATATTCCTTGGTTTCCATAATAAGACCGCAGCCGACACATTTGCGCTGCATTATTCCTTTCTCTGTTTCTGTTGCGATTTTAACGATTTTCCACTCACCGGCAATGTGCCCGGGTGCTTTGATTGTCATATTTTCAAGAGTAGTTTCTTCAAAAGACTCTCCCATATCGACAAAATATTTTCCGCAATCACGGCAGAAATAATATTCAAAGTTTCCATCGCTTTCACAGGTTGCCGCCATTGCCTTATGATATTCAAAATTATGAGCCGTGCGGATAATTTTAATTTCTCTACTGTCGAAAAATTTATTTTCATAGCTTGCGGAAATTTTAAGTTCGGTGGCAGATTCGTTTTTGCCTACTCTCAAAACTCCGTTTTCGCTTATATTTGTTTCAGCGTCGGTATTGTTTTCAACGCTCCATATCACGGACTGCGGCGGATTATTTGTACCCAATATATGTGCCGCAAACGAGCAGCTTTCGCCCGGTGCAATTTCATCCGAAAATTTTGTGATTTCAATTCCGTTGACTGACGGCAAATCGGTAGAATCGAAAAAAGTTCCCTCAATGCTGAACGTCAATTCGTCATCGGTCATTTTCGTAACCTCAATAAAAAGGTCGTCGGTTATTTCAATGTACTCGCCGGCTGCAAGAGCGGCATCGGGTTTGTTGTTATACCGACCGCCGAGAACACTGTAATTCCAGTTATTTACACTCGACTGGAGATTGCTCGGAAATTTAACTCCCGTTGTCAGCAGATAGCACACGAGACCGCTTTTCAGCGACAGACCTCTGATTTTCGATCCATCGGCAAGGTAAAGATCTTTTTTCTGAGAATCATATTTGCTGCCCTTTCCGTCAAAACGTCTGTATTCAAGGTAAAGTGTTTTGCCGATCTCCGGAATATCCATTTTGTACCCGACGACGCCGTCGGTTTTTTCATCACGGATAACTTTTAAGGTGTAGTTGCCCTCGTTGAGAATATAATTGATATTTTTGCTGCCGAGCCAGCCGAGAGATTCTCGCTCCTTGACAGAAATGAATTGTGCGGCCTCCGTGGTGTGCTTGCCCATTGCCGACATATATCCGACGGGCTGATACGACGACTGATAGAGATCGAGAAGTCCGAATCCGTGAGCTGTCTCGTGCGAATTGACTCCGATCGCCGTGATTTTGTTTCCGTTTGCGTCTGTGTAAAGATATTTGTAATCCTTTGTCATTTGGACGTAGGATCGACTGTGAAGAGGCATACCGTTTAAGTCAGCCTCAACTAAGCTTGTTTGATCACGATAATTCCACAAAGGAGACGCCCATTCGACGGAAATATTCGTCTGCGTCGTCGGCTTGTAAATTATAGTTATCAGATCAATATATCCGTCGTGATTTTTATCAAGTTCCGAAAGATCATATTTCTTCTTGCCGCTGTAATCGGTGATACCGTTGCCGATTGCACGATTGACCGCCTGCGCCCAGTCCTCCTTAAGCTGATACATTCGTTTTGCCCGCTCTCCGCTGTCAAAATATCCGTCGGGATTTTCGTCACTGCCCGAAGCGTAGTAGGCACGCTTACGACTGAGAGTAACCGAACCGCCGTTGTCAAAGAGGTAAACGCTGTTCATATTGACCTTGCCGTTGGAGACGGAGCGAAAATAATCGGAAACATTGTATTGAGCCGAGTTATAAGAATTATCGGTTATCTTGCGGACGGATTCGCCGTAATTATCGTTAATAAATTCGTCCTCATCGCCGAATTTTGCAAAGATAATAAGGTTTGTAAAATTTGAATCGCTTTCGTTATTGTAAGCCGAGGCCGTTTCAAAAAGACAGGCGAAAATAACCTGAAGGCACAGAACAAAAGCGATTATTTTTTTGATTTTCATCAATCCCGCCTCCTTTTCTTTTATATAATAGCATCCAATTTAAATAAATCAATGAATTCCTATAAAAAGAATTGTAAAATTTGTTTAATAAGTACTCGTATAAAGAAGCAAATTGCACAATAAATAAGGAAAAGATTGACTAATAAAAAATTTTTTGTTATAGTATAAAAGGAATATTTTGTTTCGGAGGTAATCAAGTGAAAAAAGCAGTGTCTGTAATTATGAGCATTGTTATTGCTCTGTCAAGTGCGATTGCGCTTGCCTGCCCCGTCTTTGCCGTTGCAAATGACACGGTAGGCGATTATGATTTCAAGATAACAAATCCGTATGAAACCGTTAATTGGGACACGTGGAAAGCGTATAAGGGTGCAACTCATGTTCACACGGTAAGAAGTGACGGCGATATTGAGCTTGACGATATGATCGAGAAGTATTATTCTCTCGGCTTTCAGGCTCTTGCTCTGACCGATCACGGTACAGTCAACTATTCGTGGACCAAGGATCAGACAAGACTTTCAATCTTTGGCTATCAGTATTTTAAACACGGAAATGTCGATGAACTTTCCGAGGAGAGATATCAGCAGATTACAACAGGCTCCGACCGTGGCGGCGACGGAATGACAGAAGTTCCGCTCGGTATTGAGCTTAACGGTT
>USJJ01000145.1 GCA_900554995.1 uncultured Ruminococcus sp.
CGGTACTTTCAATCTGAATCATTTGTTTTGTCATTGTAACTGCGCGGGATTGCAGAGACATATTATAAAACCCCCTTTAAAAGTTCGAAAAAGTATAAAATATTTTGAAAAACTGCTGTCCTCGATGCTTGAAGCGGATTTTACAAGGCATGACACCATAATTGCGGTCGGCGGCGGAGTCACGGGTGATCTTGCCGGATTTGCGGCGTCATGCTATATGCGCGGAATACGTTTTATCAATATTCCGACAACGCTTTTATCACAGGTTGATTCGTCGGTAGGAGGAAAAACCGCCGTGAATCTTGACGGCATAAAAAACGTGGTCGGCTCATTTTATCAGCCCCACGCCGTACTCATTGACCCCGACACGCTTAAAACTCTCGGCAAACGCGAATTTGCCTCGGGAATGGCGGAGGTTATAAAAATGGCTACAAGCCTTGATGAGGACTTTTTTGAATGCCTTGAAAAAGCTGACTTTCATAAAGATATAGAAACAATAATATACCGTGCCGTTCAAAACAAAATAAAAGTAGTTACGGAAGATGAAACGGAGCAGGGTCTTCGCAAGGTTTTAAATTTCGGTCATACATTGGGGCACGGTATAGAAGCAACTACTCATCTGAGCCACGGAGAAAGCATTGCCCTCGGTATGCTGCCGATGTCTTCCGGACCTGTGCGCCGCAGACTTGTTCCGCTTCTTGAAAAAGCAGGTCTTAAAACATCATACAGAGTCGATGCGGAAAAAGCCGCTGCCGCCGCCTCACACGACAAAAAAGCCGACGGCAAGAGCATTGCATGTGTTAAAGTAAATAAAATAGGTTCGTTTGAGTTTGAAAAAATGAATTCGGAGTCACTCTCCGATATGTTTAAAACTTTGTAAAGGCGGTGCAGTAAATGAAAAATACATTCGGTAACTCCGTTACTCTCACACTTTTCGGCGAAAGCCACGGCGTTCAAATAGGTGCGGTGCTTGACGGTCTCGCACCGGGGATTGAGATTGACGAAGAATATATAAAAAAGAAACTTTCGCAAAGACGTCCCGCAGGCAAAATTTCAACTCCGCGCGTTGAAGCCGATGATTTTAGAATAATAAGCGGCGTATATAACGGAAAAACGACAGGCTCGCCGCTGGCAATTACAATAGAAAACACAAACACACAAAGCGGTGATTATGACGTGCTACGTGAAACAGCCCGTCCCTCCCACGCCGACTATACGGCATTTTTAAAATACCACGGATTTAACGACGCTCGCGGAGGAGGTCATTTCAGTGGAAGAATAACCGCTCCCGTAACCGCCGCCGGTGCAATTTTGCAAAATGCTCTGAAAAAGAAAGGTATATTTATTGCAACTCATATTAAAGAATGTGCAAATATTTCCGACAGAGATTTTGATGACATCAAAAAAGATGCGGATTATCTTGAGAATGCCGATTTTGCCGTTCTTGATGAGGAAGCGTCAAAAAAAATGAAACTTGAAATCGAAACTGCAAAAGCGGAAGGCGACAGCGTCGGCGGAATTCTTGAAACCGTTATTCTTGGTGTGCCTCAAGGTATCGGCGAACCATGGTTTGACACTTTGGAAGGTGTTTTGGCACACGCGCTGTTTTCGATTCCGGCTGTGAAAGGTGTTGAATTCGGTGCAGGATTTGCCATAAGCTCTATGAGAGGCTCCAAAGCCAACGATGCTTTTCGTGTAAAAGACGGCAAAATCATTACAACCACAAATAATTCAGGCGGAATTAACGGCGGTATTTCAAACGGAATGCCAATTATTTTCCGCTGCGCCGTTAAACCGACACCGACTATTTTCAAAAGCCAGGAAACGGTAAATTTTGTTGAACACGAAAACGTTACCTTGACTCCTCACGGAAGACATGACCCATGTATCGTACACCGTGCACGCGTTGTTGCAGACAGCATTGCTGCTTTATGTATATCGGATATGCTCGCTCTGCGGTTCGGAACGGATTTCCTTGCGGAGGTGGAAGAATGATTGCTGAAGTAAACCCCTCCCACCTGCAAGGCAGTGTTGCTGCACCGCCGTCAAAAAGCGCGGCGCACAGATATTTGATAGCTTCGTTTTTATCGGGCGAAAAATGCACGGTGGATAATGTGGTACTTTCGGAAGATATAAAAGCAACTCTTTCCTGTCTTGAATCTCTCGGAGCAAATGTAAAAATCGAAGGCAGAAAAGTGACTTTGACAAAAGAAGAACCGAAAGGAAATATTTTACACTGCCGCGAAAGCGGAAGCACACTCCGTTTTCTGATTCCTTTTGCAATGACTCTTGGACAGGAAATAACTTTTAAAGGCTCGGAAAAACTTTTTGAAAGACCCTTGGACGTTTACGAAACCATAGCAAAAGAAAACGGTTTTTATTTTGAAAAAGGGCGCGGATTTTTACGTGTATGCGGTAATTTAAAAAGCGGAGATTACAGAGTACGCGGTGATATAAGCAGTCAGTTTATAACGGGTCTGATGCTTGCACTTCCGACCCTTGACGGTGACAGCGTGATAAGGCTCACGACCGAGCCGGAGAGCCTTTCGTATATCGACATGACTGTTGCTTCGCTTGCCGCTTTCGGAATTGTTATTAAAAAGATATCCGAGCGCGAATGGTTTATAAAAGGCTCGCAAATTCGTCGGAGTCCGGGGGTAATAAACGTTGAAGCGGACGAATCGGGTGCGGCTTTCTTCGGCGCATTGAATTTCATCGGCGGCAATGTGAAGCTCGACAATCTCAATGAAAACTCCTGCCAGGGAGACAGGGTGTGGCGCTCGCTTTTCCCGATGCTTAAATCGGGCAAGCCTGAAATTTCAATCAAGGACTGCCCTGACCTCGGACCGATACTTATGACACTTGCCGCCTGTCTTAACGGTGTGACTCTCACCGACACGGCAAGGCTGAAAATCAAGGAGAGCGACAGAGGAAATGCAATGGCTTGTGAGCTTAAAAAGCTCGGCGTCAGGGTCACGGTCTCGGAAAACACGATAACCGTTGACCCGTCGGGCATTCACTCTCCGGCAGAGCCGCTTTGCTCCCACAATGACCACAGAATAGTAATGTCGCTTGCAGTTCTGCTGACAAGGTTCGGCGGCAGAATCAACGGAGCTCAGGCGGTTTCAAAGAGTATGCCGCAGTTTTTCACAATGCTCAATTCTCTCGGAATAGAAACAGAAGAAGGTTAATATGAAACAGATAAATAACAAAACAAAAATTCTCATAGTCGGTCTCGGACTTATCGGCGGAAGCTATGCTAAGGCGCTGACTAAAAAGGGCTACAAGGTCAGGGCAATTACCCTCGACAGCAGTGACATTGAATATGCAATAGACAAGGGCTTCCTTGAGGACGGTACAACGGCGGTTACAAAGGAGTATCTTGCATGGGCTGACGTGATAGTTTTCTCACTTTATCCGCACACATTTATCGAATGGCTGAAAAAATACGGTTCGATGATTAAAAAAGGAACGCTTTGCACCGACGTAACGGGTGTCAAAAGCTGTATTCTTTCGGATGCACAGGCGCTTATGCCCGAGGGTGTCGAGTTCATTGCGGCTCACCCGATGGCAGGCCGCGAGCGCAGCGGAGTAAGACACAGCGACGAATCGGTTTTTCACGGCGCAAACTACATTGTTGTACCCACCGAGAAAAATTCCGAGGAAGCGATTGAATGCTGCAAAAAGCTCGGCGAGGAGCTTGGTTTTTACCGCATCAGTGTGCTTGACGCAGAATCCCATGACCGAATGATTGCTTTTCTCTCGCAGCTGACCCACTGTATTGCCGTCTCGCTGATGTGCACGAACGACACTCCGGGATTTGAGGCTTACACGGGCGACTCGTTCCGTGACCTCACGAGAATCGCCAAAATCAACGGTGAAATGTGGAGTGAGCTTTTTATCAGAAACAAGCGTTTTCTTCTTGATGAAATGGACAATTTCATCAATCAGTTTACAACGCTCAGAAATATGCTTGAAAATGAGGACAAAGATGGTATGTGCGAAATGATGAAAATTTCCACACAGCGCAGAGAGAAATTTGACAAGCCCAAAGTAAATGAGTAAATTAAAGCAAAGGATTGATATATTATGAACATGAAATTCTACCATAAGCTGCCGATACCGCAGGACGTAAAAGCGCACTATCCCGTGACCGACAGCATGAAGGCTGTCAAGGCAAAGCGAGACAAAGAAATCAAGGACGTTTTTGAAGGCAAGAGCGACAAGTTTCTGCTTGTGATCGGCCCATGCTCGGCGGACAGGAACGATTCCGTTCTCGACTATATCGGCAGACTGAAAAAGGTCAGCGAACAGGTTGAGGATAAAATTATTATCATACCGAGAATTTACACCAACAAGCCGAGGACAACGGGCGACGGCTACAAGGGTATGCTTCACCAGCCCGACCCAAACTCACACCCCGATATGCTCAAGGGCATTGTTG
>USJJ01000146.1 GCA_900554995.1 uncultured Ruminococcus sp.
CTCTTCGATAACCACCGCCGCGTTCTTTTCAACGAGAGTCATCGCGTTGTGATACTGATGATTCTCCGCGACATACGGCGAGGGGATGAGTATCGACGGCTTGCCGAGAGCCTGAATCTCACTCAGCGAGCTTGCGCCCGCACGGCAGATAACAATATCTGCGGCGGCAAGGCAGCGATCCATATCGTTTATATATTCTCTGAGCATTATCTGCGGATTCGCATCGAGATTGATTTTCTCCTTAATCTCGTCTATCATTCCCGCTCCCGCCTTACCGGTTGCGTGCAGATAATAGCAGTCTTTCTTTTCATATCTGCTCTCGATGAGGAATTTTACGGCGCTGTTGATCGCCCTTGCGCCGAGGCTTCCTCCCATTGAAAGAATAAGCGGACGTGAATCGAGCTTCATCTCGGCTCTTGCAAACTCTCTGTTTGCATTTATTATCTCCCCTCTTATCGGGAGTCCCGTAACCACGCACGGATTTTTCGGTTTAAGAAGTCTTTCCGCCTCCTTGGCAGTGAGCATTACCACGTCAACCTTTTTTGCAAGGCTCTTGTTCGTCACTCCCGGGAATGCGTTTTGCTCGTGAACCGCAGTCGGAATACCCATTCTTGCGGCAACGCTGAGCACCGGTCCGCTGACATATCCGCCGAATCCGATAACAGCATCGGGCTTGAATTCTTCGATTATTTTCTTCGCCTGTCCCTCGGATTTCAGCAGTAATTTTACTGTTTTCAGATTGTGCTTCAGTCCGCCGAAATTGAGTTCACGGCTGAAGCCCTGAATTTCTATCGTTTTAAAGTCATATCCTGCGGCAGGGACGAGCTGAGCCTCCATTCTGTCAGCCGTACCGACAAACAAAATTTCCGCCTTTGGATAATTCTCTCTTATGTAGCCTGCAACGGCAAGCGCAGGGTTGATATGTCCTCCCGTGCCGCCCGTTGCAAATAAAATCTTTTTTCCGTTAAGCATTTTCAGCCGCCCTCTTCTTCCTGTCTCCCGATCTTGAAACCGCCAGAACAATTCCCATCTCTATAAGCTGCATTACAAGCGCTGTACCGCCGTAGCTGAAGAACGGGAGCGAGATGCCCGTGTTCGGCATAAGATCCGTAACGACCAATATATTCAATATTGTCTGCAAGCCTACCTGGAGCGATATTCCGAGCACCAGCAGACGCTCAAACATACTTTTTGCCCTTGAAGCAATGACAAATCCTCTGAAAACGAGAGCCGCAAAGAGGAGCAAAATCAATACACTGCGGAAAAATCCGAGCTCCTCGCCGACGATTGCGAAAATGAAGTCGTTCTGCGGCTCGGGCATATACAGATATTTCTGTCTTGAATTTCCGAGACCGAGACCGAAGAAGCCGCCCGATCCGAGAGCGAACAGCGACTGGTTCGTCTGCCAGCGTGTGTCGGTATCGTCATAGTCCTTGTGAATAAAGGAATCTATTCTTTCCGCCTGATAGGGATCGAGTATTTTATCTCTGAGCAGCACAACGACGGCGATCAAAACTATACCTGCCGTTATGCCGAGAATAAACCATCGGTTGTCAACTCCGCCGAGGTAAAGCATACAGATGCCGATGAGCATTACAAGAATCGTACAGGAAAGGTGCTTTTCAAGATAGATAAGAATACAAAGGAATCCGAGAAGTCCGAAAAGCAGGAGCGCAAACCACCACTTTGTCTCAATCTGATGCCTGTACTTTTCAAGGAGCCATGCAAAGGTCATAATAATTCCGAGCTTTGCAACGTCCGAGGGCTGGAACACGAAACCGAGCTTCAGCCATCTTCTGAACTCTTCCTTTCCGTCCAAGCGATATGGGTGGATAAGAACGAGTATCAGCAGCACAAGCGATATTGCCGCTATAACGGGGGTTGCTTTTTTCAGAATTTCAGGATTAATTCTTGAAATCAGAAACATAAGCGCAACTCCGAAAATCGCAAAGCCGAGCTGTCTTTTTATATAGTAGGTAGCGTCATATCCCGTCGCATAGTCGTATTTTGCGCTGATATAGCTGGCGGAAAACATCATCACAAGTCCAATCGTCAGAAGCATCAGGACAATAACCATATACACGATATCGAAGCCGCCGCCGATAAACACGTCCAGACCGAACAGTCTGAACTTGCCTTTTGATTTTTTTGCGGACGCAGTGTTTTTAACCGCAGTCTGCCTGAGCTGTTCGGATGACATTCTCCGTATCCCCCTTTGTTATGTTTAGGTTGGGTTTTTATCAGCCTTCCCCTTGAGGGGAAGCCTTGGTCGGTTTCTGCCGCCTTTGCGGCACGATGTAGGCATCGTGCCCTACGAATTGTTGCTTTATCTTGAAAATCCGCCGTAATACATCACAATAATTCCGATGATTCCGCCGACGAGGTTGACGGCGCAGAATACGGAATCAATCTTCTTTTCGCTCCAGCCGCCCATCTCAAAGTGATGATGAATCGGAGCCATTCTGAAAATTCTCTTTCCGTGTGTGATTTTGAAATAGCCGATCTGAATAACATCGGAAAGTCCCTCTATGAAATAGATTATTCCCGTGAGAATAAGAATTATCGGGCAGTCGAAAGCATATGCAATTGCAACGACCATACCGCCGAGGAACATTGAACCCGTGTCGCCCATAAAGACCTTTGCGGGATATTTGTTCCAGACGAAGAAGCCTGCACAGCCGCCCAGAAGAGCCGCCGAGATAACTCCTATACCGAGGCACTTATGGACGAGCGCCATAACAATAAAGCTGATTGCCGCCGTTGCGGTAACCGAAGAGCAAAGTCCGTCGATTCCGTCGGTGAAGTTAACGGCATTGATTGCGCCGTAAAGCACGCATACGCCGAGCACCCAGAACCAAATGCCGAGCGAAACCTTGCCGACAAAGGGAACAAACATATACGGATCCTTATCCATTGCAAGGAAAAGGCTCGTGAGATATGCGGCGCAGATTATGAGCTGAAAAATTGTTTTTTGAAGAATAGAAAGTCCGAGATTACGCTTTTTAACTACCTTTATGTAGTCGTCGGCAAATCCGACAGCGCCGAACAGCAGAGCCATAATAATACCTGCCCACAGCTTGGTCTTTTCATCGTCCATTATACCGAGGCCGTTGCCCGTAAGCGAATTTATTATAAGGACTACCGCCGCCGAGCAGAAAATACCGATAATAAACATTATGCCGCCCATTGTCGGTGTGCCCTGCTTTTTCTTGTGCCATTTCGGTCCGATATCGAGAATCGTCTGACCGAACTTGAGCTTATGAAGCCAAGGAATAATCGCATAACCGAGCAAAGCCGTTATGCCGAACGCTCCGAGAGCGCTGAGTACAATAGCAAGAATACCGTTCATTTGTTCCACCCTATCCTTTCAACCCTGTGTTTGTTTATCCTCTGAGTAATTGCGATTTACAAAATTTTACGGAGAATTTTTATAGCCTCCCTCTTGAGGCACGACGGAGGAGTGACGGAAGGAGTTTAAGTCTGATAAAATCTTACTCCCTCAGTCATCTTGCGCCGCCGGCTCCCCAAAGGGATGAGCCCATTATCACTGCCGTGTTGACACTGCGCTGCCCCGCAGGAGGAGCCCACGCAGATTATTTATCCATTCTGCCGTAAAGGTCATTTATAACGTCCTCAAGCGCCATACCGCGGCTCGCCTTGAAGAGAACCGCATCACCCGGCTTGAGAATCTCAAACAGCTTATCCGCAAGCTCTTTCTTGTCCGTAAATCCGTAAACCTCGGGCACGCCGCACTCCCTCGCCTTTTCGGCAGAGGCGAGCGATCTCTCGCCGTAGGTCATAAGAACATCAACCTTTGCCTTAGCCGCAAGAAGTCCTGCGTTTCTATGTGATTCCTCACTGATTGCGCCAAGCTCAAGCATATCTCCGAGAACGGCAATTTTCCTGTCGGCTTTCATTTCCGAAAGCATTCTGAGCGCCGCACGCTGAGAATCGGGGCTTGCGTTATAGCAGTCCTCAACAAATTTTATGCCGTTGACGGTTTTCATTCTCTGTCTCATTCCCGACGGAGTATATTTTGCAAGTCCTCTGACTGCCTCCTCGGGAGTAACGCCGAGCTTCATACCCGTACCGAATGCGGCAAGGGCGTTGTAGACATTGTGTCTGCCGATTGTCGGAATTACAGCGTGCTGAATTTTTCCGTCATAAGCAATGTCAAATTCCGTCTTATCCTCAACCTGTTCGATATTAATCGCCCTGTAATCGCAGGTCTTATCGTCTATACCGTAGTAAAAAACGGGATGACTCTCGATCACCGCACCCGCAAGATACGGATCGTCTCCGTTGAGCATAATCGGGCAGTTTTCACGCAGTCCGTCAAGAATTTCGAGCTTAGCCTTGAGAATATTCTCCCTCGAACCGAGGTTTTCCATATGGGAAACGCCGATATTGGTAATCACACCGACATTTG
>USJJ01000147.1 GCA_900554995.1 uncultured Ruminococcus sp.
TGATCTGCGGATAATTCATATAGGTGCTGATAAGCTCATCTTCGCCCCAGAGTATACTGCCGTATACGGTGCCGGTGTTGTGCGGATGTTGAAAAACGAATATCGGCTTGCTGCGGTCATCCTTGGCGGCGCAGGCAAGCTCCTTAGCCATCCAAGCCTTTTTATTATCGTCATAATTACAGCTTCGTGACGGCGAGATTGAAACGAAGTGAAAGCCGTTTATAATTCTGTGCTGATCGGGATCCTGCAAAAGAATACGTTTCATTCTCTCGGCTGCAACCTCGGTTCCCTCACTGTTTGTCTCGTGGCTTGCGAAAGAGGTGATAACCTGAGTTTCGGTGTAATCGACGCCTGCATCAAGAATCGACTTTGCTTTCTGCATCTGCATCTCGGTTCCCGAGTTTGCAAAATCACCGACGATTACAACTGCATCGAGCCTTTTGTAATTCTCGGAGCTGCGGGCGATTGAATAGGCATACTTCAGTGCAGAGGCAAATCTCTGTTCCTCTATGCAATCCTCGTCCTTGAGGTGAATGTCGCTGACGACCATAAATCGCAGTGACGGGTTGAAATTTTTGTCTAGCATTGTTTCAGCCTCCGTTAACATACACTTATTCCAATATACTACTTATTAAATCCAAAGTCAATAGATTTTTAGAAGAACCGAAAAAAGAGGGAGATAAATGGACTTTTTGAAGAAAAAAAGCAGTTATACTGCCGTTATAGCAATGTCTCTCGTTATTGTGAGTGCACTGGTTGCGGTAAAATTCCTGTCGGGAGTTGTTGAGGAGCATTATGAGAGTGTTAAAACCGTTTGCCTTGACGCAGGGCATGGAGCGGACGATGTCGGAGCAACATCGACGGGCGGCGCAAGGCTCGAAAAGGACGATAACCTGCGGCTGACTCTCAAGGTCAGGGACAGGCTTGAAGAAAAAGGCGTAAAGGTTGTCCTGACACGAGGAGACGACTCGGATATCACGCTTAAAGAAAGGTGCAAACTTGCAAACAGGAAAAGATGCGATTTCTTTCTCTCTCTTCATCGCAACAGCTCGGTTTCCGGTACAGGATTTGAGGCGTGGATAGCCAAGGAGCCGAAAGGGAATGAGGAGGAGACGGCTGAAAAGCTCGTTGCGGCGCTCAGCGATATATCGGGACTGCCGAACAGGGGAGTGAAGCGTGGATACCGCAACTCGAGCGGAAATAATTACTACGTCAATTCAAATACAAATATGCCGTCAATTCTTCTTGAAGTCGGGTTCGTGACCAACGAGGAGGATAACAAGAGCTTTGATAAAAGCCTCGACGAAAACGCCGAGGCAATAGCGGATATTATATCTGAAAGCATCCAAAACTGAGGGGCTGTGCTAATGCAACAGCCCCTTTGATGCGATTATTTATCTTTTTTGAAGAGCTTCTTGAACCAGGTGAGAACCGCATTTTCTTCGACGGTTTCAGCCTCTTCCTTAACCTCCTCTGTCGGTGCGGAGATCGGAGCCGTCTCATAGACGAACATTACCGATGTGCTTGAAGCCTTACCCTTTGTTGTGAAGATGTCATAGCTCTGACCTGCGGAGATCCACTGCTTTGCCCTTGCGATAAGATCGTCGGCATTGTCTGCAAGCTTTGCATAAGCCTCAAGGTCGTTCTCGGAGATGATCTTGTCAAGCGAGCTCATAATACCCTTGAGTGATGCAATTGTGTCGTCGTCAAGCGTCTTGCCGAGAGTGTTGAAAAGATCCTGATTCTTGTCCATTGTCGATTTGAGCTTTTTGAGTGTCTCAATCGTCTGGGGAAGATTATTGAGAGCTTTCTGAACCTCGGGCTTCTGCATATCCGTTGAAAGACCAGTGATGAGCGGCATTACGGTTTCCATATCCTTGGAGAGTGCGGGAAGCTGCTTGAAGAATTTCTGAAGAATCGGATTGTTGAGGAGCTTTGCAACCTGCTCAAGGTCAACGTCGTCCGTGTCCTTGATGAGCTTCTGAATAGCGTCAAGATTTTCCTTTGTCATATACTTTTCAAGAACGTCAAGGAGAGCCTTGTTGTCATTGTAGAGCTTTGTAACATCGGATACGGAGGAAGCGAGCTCGGTGAGATTATCGGTGTTGGAGAAGAGCTTGTTGATAAGCTCGGTTGCGTTCATACTGTTGAATTTGTCGATAACAGCCTGAACCTCATTGAGAGTGCTCTTAACATCCGAAACGGTGTTCGGGAGAGTGTCCTCAACGCCGCTTTCGATTGCCGAGAGCGGAAGAACGGCAAAGATCATATTTGAAAGCTCAAACTTATCGGTGTCGGCTGTGATTGTGTATGTGTTGGAGAAGTTGAAGTCGCCGAGCTGCTTGAGCATTTCGTCGCTGAGATTGAGGCTTTCCTTAAGTCCCGGAGCACCGACCATAAGTGCGATTTCCTTTGTGCCGTCGCCGATTGTTTTTCCGTTTTCAACGGTAACATTGGTGAATTTGTCCTCCTGAAGAATCATTCCGCCGGCTACGATGAACGGTGTGTAGATGGTTGCGTCCTTACCGTCGATTTTTACTGTTTTCTTGGATTCGTTGTTGACAGTGATTACCATCTTGACCTGACCCTTTTTGCCTGCGATCTTGTCGGGTTCAACCTGCTTGCCGTCAAGGTAGTAGGTGATGGTGAAGTTGACAGGAAGATCCTTATCGGTCTTACCTCTGTAATAAAGGTCTGTCGTTTCCATATTCCAGCGGTATGAGCCGTCCTTATTTTTGACAGGCTGAATGTTGCTCTTAATATTCTTGATGTCGGAAAGATCGGTTGAATCGTCGATGTAGGTCTGAGCCTTATCGGTATGGAGCCAGTCTGTGACAACCTTGCTTGTTACCTCGCCATCGGATGAGAGGTTGACGTATACTGTTTCATTTTTCTTATATGATGTTGCGGCGGTGTCGTAGCTCACCTGAGTTGTTTTGGAGCTGTCGGGTGTTTCGGTTGTGTCGCCGCTGTCATCGTTTTTCTTTGAGCAGGCAGAGAAGGATGCGAGCATTGAAACACTGAGAAGAACACACATAATCTTTTTGAGATTGTTTTTCATATTATTACCTCCGTATTGATCAGGCATTGTTATCTGCCGTTTTTGTTTCTTTTTTCTTCTTTATTTTCGCCTTGAGCTTTTTGCCGAGGAAATCATATGTCGTTTTCTCGATGAGACCCTCAAGCACAAGCAGCAGCGGCGTGAGCATAAACACTATAACGCCTGCGCTGATAAGTGAACCTCTTGCAAGCAGGAGGCAAACCTCTTTAACGATCTTGATATCGCAGGTGAGGAATACGCCGAAGGTTGCGCCGAAGAATACAAGGGCACTCTGGAAAATTGAACGGTCGGATGCGTTTGCGGCAATTTTGATTGCGTCGAGCTTGTTGTGACCGTTTCTCATCTCCTCACGGAAACGCGTCGTAAGAAGAATTGCGTAGTCAACCGTTGCACCGAGCTGAACGCAGCCGATAATCGTCGGGGCTATGAACGACAGCGTCGTGCCCGTTGCAAACGATATCGCCTTGTTGACGAATATCGCAAGCTCAATCGACAGAACAAGTATCGTCGGAATCGAAATTGATTTGAAGATGATTGCGATAAGAATGAATATCGAAAGAATTGAAAGTACACTGGTCAGCTTGAAGTCGTGATCCGTGATATCAATCAAATCCTTGTACATTGCGCCTTCACCGGTGACGTAGCCGTTCTTATCGTATTTCTTGACTATATTGTTTATTTTGGTGAGCTGTTCATTACATTCGTCCGTTGCGGCAACGTACGAGGTGTTGACGAGAATCATCTGCCTGCCGCCGGACTTTGCTATGCTCTTCAGATCATCGGGAATCATAGAATCGGGGATGCCCGAGCCTACGAAGCTGTTGTAAGCAACCATATTGGTAACTCCGGCAGTTTCCTTGATCTCATTTTCCATCTTAACAAGGTCAGAAGCGTCAAGGCTGTCGTCAACAATTATGAAGTGCGAGGTTGCCATATTAAACTCCTCTTTCATCTTGTTGAGAGATTCAATACAGCCGATGTTGTCGGGCAGCATTCTGTCCATCGAGTAATAAACGTTGACATTGGACTGCATAATGTACGACGGAATGAAGAGGACAACGAAAACAGCAACCCAGATTTTCTTGTGATTAAGAACAAAATTGTTGAGCTTGTCGAACTTGGGAATGAAGCTCCTGTGCTGATATTTATGAATTGCCTTATCGCACTGGAGAACAAGAGCAGGAAGAACGACCGCAACGGTTACAACACCGAATACAACGCCCTTTGCCATAACAAGTCCGATATCCTTACCGAGCGAAAGATCCATAAAGCAAAGTGCAAGGAATCCGAAAATCGTTGTCAGGGAGCTGCCCGAAAGTGAGATGAAAGCACCCTGAATTGCACTT
>USJJ01000148.1 GCA_900554995.1 uncultured Ruminococcus sp.
CAAGCTGTACCGTGCGGATATAATCAAAAATAATGCCCTCGAATTTGTCGATACAAAGCTGATCGGCACCGAGGACGCGCTTTTTAATCTTTATTACTTTGGCTTTGTGCACAAAGCGGCTTTCATTAACCGACCGTTCAATCACTATCGCAAGGATAATGAGATCTCCCTCACTCGCAGCTACAAGCCTCGGCTTTTCGCTCAGTGGAACGAGCTCTATGACCGAATGGAAAGGTATATTAAGGATAACAATTTACCGAAAGATTTTTACTCGGCTCTTGATAACCGCATCTGTTTCAGTATGATCGGTCTCGGGCTTACCGAGCTGCTCAACCCGAACAGGAGCGAAAGAATAGGGAATATACGAAATTTTCTTTCAACGGAAAGATACCGCCGGGCGTTCGGAGCACTCAAAATAAATTATCTGCCGATTCACTGGAAAGTGTTTTTTATATTCTGCAAATTCCGATGTGCCTGCGGCGTCTATGCGCTGATAAAAATAATGTCGATGATAATTGAAAAATGAAATTCAGCTCTCATAGAAACACGGTGCGATATTCGATCGCACCGTGAAGTTTTTATTTTGTTGTACTGCCGAAGCCGCCGTTGCGGATTCCCGTTGCGTCGTCGTCAACCGTGATTCCGTACTCAACGAAAATTCCCTGAGCAAAGCCTGTGCCTTTTTTGACTTCAACGGTTTTATTCTCGTTGGAGGCATTTGTTATCTTAATGAAAATGTGCCCCTCGTTGTCCGAATAAAAATAGTCGCTGTCGATTATACCGACGGTGTTGTTGAGCTGGAGGCGGAACTTGAATCCGAGACCGCTCCTCGGGTAAATTTTCAGAACCCAGCCCTCGTCGATTTCGCATCTGATACCCGTCGGAACTTTTGTTGTCTCGGACGGAGCAAGCGTGAAATCATACGGTGCAAAAATATCATAGCCTGCCGAGCCTGCCGTTGCACGTGCGGGCAGCTTAATTTGGGCGTACATCTCCTTTATTTCACTTTCGCTGAAATTGTCCTTACAGCTTTCAAAAAATTGTTCATAGCTAACCTTGTGAAATTTTGCGATTCTTTTCATATATACCCCTTCTTATATCAGCTCTTCAACATTGCTCTTGCCCGTTGAAAGATTAAATTCAAGCGTTTTTTTCGTTCCGTCCTCGGTGTAGTTAATCCGAATGTCATTTTCGTTTATAAACCCTGCCGAGGTGATAACGCTGTTATTCTTTTTGAAGAATTTTTTAAGCAGTTCAATATCTTCGTCGCTGTAATCGCCTGCATTGTCGGAAACAAACAGTACATCGCCGCAGAGATTGTTGATTTTTCCGAGCAGGTGCTTTTGCTCCTTTGTGAATGTCAGATTCTTATCCCTGAGGAAGAAAACGTCGGGATCGTTACAGAATACACGTCCGTTGAGTTGGCGTCGGAAAACGGAATTTGTGATCGCATTCTGCGCCGACGGAAGCTCAAGGTTAATACCCATTTTATTGTAATATTTCGGGGAATACTTGAGGTCAACGTCACAGCTTATGCGGCAGGCGTCGACAACTCCGAACGATGGGCCGAGCGGCACGCCGCAACCGAGGATCAGCTTATCCTCACCCACGCAGTCACGCAGGAAGTCCATTGCTTCACACATAATCTGACCTCTCGACTTGCCGTTTCTCGGCTGCATTGCCTCAGAATAGAGAAAGTCGAGCTTAACCATATCAAATCCCCAGTCGTTGAGAATTACGCTGAAGAAACGGCGGATGTATTCTCTCGCCTCGTCGTTATAAAAATCAAGCGTATATGCTCCGCCCCAGCCGAAACAGCCGAGTAGAGGCTTGCCTGTTGCGTTGTTCTTTATGAGCCACTCGGGGTGATCCTTTGCAATTACGGAGGATTTCTGTGCCGAGAAAGGAGCAATCCAGATACCGGCAAGATAGCCCTTACCGTGAATGGCATCCGCAATCGGCTTCATACCGTTCGGGAATTTCCTGTAATCGGGAACAAGCCAATCGCCGACCTTGCTTTCGTAGCCGTCGTCGATCTGGAATATTGACACACTGTCCCTTGCACGGTCAAGACCGTCGAGATCACGCAGGATTATTTTCTCGTCTATCTTCTGAAAATAGTTGTACCATGAGGTGTAGCCTGAAAGATGGTCAACCTTCGGTTTTCTCAAATCCATTGATCCGAAATACTTGTCGAACACCTCGTTGCAGCCGCCGCTGAAGCTGACGATGTCGAGAAGTATTATCTCGTCATCCGTTTCAAGACCGTCAACATCCTTTGCGATTGTGAATTGGTTGAAAGCATAGTTGACCGAAAATACGGTGTAGCCGTATCTCTCGTTTCGTGAGCCGAAAAGCTCCGTGCTGTCGCCGAGGCGAAAATAAGTGTATGTATAGGAGTGGAAAACGCCTTTTTTTCCATACTGCGCAAATGAATAGTCGCCGGAGATTTCGGCAAGAGCCTTTGTGGCCGAGCTGATGCCTGCAAGCTTTGAAACTCCGCCGAGCGTGTCATTGGCACCGAACTCACGTGAAGTCGTCCACGACTGGTAACCGTTGGCAAAGAAGAGCTCGCCTTTCTCAAACTTCTTAATTGAGGAAATTTTAAATTCGATCAGCTTCATTTTAACGTGCGGAACAAGGGTGCACTGAATCCCGCCGTCTGTGACGGAAAGCTCAAGCCTGTAATTGTCGCACACGGTTTTGCTGTTTTCATAGATCCGACCGTTGTATTCGTATTTTATAAAAGGTTCAAATTTATACATTTCGCAGCCTCCTTAAAACATTGTTTAATTGATTTAATGATACCATAAATTGTCGGTTAACACAATATTTATTTTCTTGGCGGAAATAAATCATAAACAGGTTGAATTTTGCTGAATTTTACATTATAATATAGTGCAGTATGAAATGAAGGAAGTATTATTATGAAATTAGGTATAGTAGGATTGCCGAATGTCGGAAAGAGCACACTTTTCAATGCAATAACAAATGCGGGCGCGCAGTCGGCAAACTATCCGTTCTGCACGATCGAGCCGAATGTCGGTGTTGTTGCCGTCCCCGACAGCAGAATTGATGCACTTGCAAAAATGTATAATCCCGTAAAAATCACCCCTGCGGTTATTGAGTTTGTTGACATTGCGGGACTTGTAAAGGGCGCCTCAAAGGGTGAGGGACTCGGCAATAAGTTTCTTTCTCATATCCGTGAGACCGACGCGATAATCCACGTTGTCCGTTGTTTTGAGAACGACGATATTATTCACGTCGAGGGCAGCGTTGATCCCGCACGTGACATTGAAACGATCAATTTTGAGCTTATTTTTTCCGATATTGAGATGGTTGACCGCCGCCTTGACAGAACGATGAAAGCAATGAAGGGCGACAAGAGCCTTGCCAAGGAGGTTGAATTTTTGAAAAATCTCAAGGCTCACCTTGAAAGCGGAAAGTGCGCAAGAAGCTACGACTGCGATGACGATGAAAGGGCGATCCTCAACGATATGGCACTGCTCACGTCAAAGCCTGTTATTTATGCCTGCAATATGAGCGAGGATGATTTTGCGAACAATATCAACGAGAACGAAAGATACCTTGCCGTTTGTAAGATTGCAGAGGAAGAGGGATCACAGACGCTTCCGATATGCGCCGAGATGGAGGCTGAAATTGCAAGCCTCAGCAAGGAAGAGAAGAAAATGTTCCTTGCCGACCTCGGAATTGAGCAGGGCGGTCTTGATCTTCTTATCCAGAGAAGCTATGATCTTCTCGGACTTATCTCTTACCTCACGGCGGGTCAGCCCGAGGTAAGAGCGTGGACGATCAAAAAGGGTACGAAGGCTCCCCAGGCGGCAGGAAAGATTCACTCTGACTTTGAAAAAGGTTTTATCAGGGCAGAGGTTATCAGCTTTGAAAATCTTATGGAGTGCGGCTCTCTTGCGGTAGCAAGGGAAAAAGGACTAATCCGCTCCGAGGGCAAGGAATATGTTATGAAGGACGGAGACATTGTTCTCTTCCGTTTTAATGTTTGATTTTCGGAGTTGATATTTTATGGGTGGTTTTTATTACTACGGTATAGACTCGCTTTACATTTATCTTGTAGTTCCGGCAATTATAATAATGCTCTGGTCGCAGATAAGGGTAAAAACGGTTTTTTCAAAGTACAGCACACATCATTCGCCGCTTACCGGAGCGGATGCCGCGCGGCGGGTGCTTGAGGCAAACGGTGTATATAATGTTAAAATAGAGCGCGTTTCGGGCAATCTTACCGACCACTACGACCCGAGGACTAACGTTATACGCCTTTCCGATTCGGTTTACGGCGCGTACAACCTTTCCGCAGTCGGCGTTGCCGCGCACGAGGCGGGTCATGCCGTTCAGTACGCAAGCGGTTATATG
>USJJ01000149.1 GCA_900554995.1 uncultured Ruminococcus sp.
CTAAAGCAGGTAAGATTGAGTACCGTCTTGATAAGACAAACATCATCCACTGCCCGATCGGCAAGGTATCTTTCGGCGCTGAGAAGCTCCAGGAGAACTACAAGACCCTCCTCGATGCTATCAACAAGGCAAAGCCGGCTTCATCAAAGGGTCAGTACATCAAAAGCTGTGTTGTTGCTACAACAATGGGTCCCGGCGTACGCATCAACCCGGCAAAGGCAGTTATTGCCGAATAATTAATTTCCATAAAACGAAAGGTCAGTCTCTCAAGTCTGACCTTTTTTGTTTATATGCGGAGGCTTTATATGTGCGGTAAACATAATTCGGCTATCTCCTCTACAATTCAATATTTACTTGTATTTCTCGGCTTTACACTGTCGTACACATTTACATACCCTCAGTACGACGTTCTGATCTTCACAAGGGATTTCAGCGGTAATTTTGTGAATATTTTACGAGAGGCACTTTATTACGGTAACGGCAGATTTCTCGGCAACGTGCTCGGATTTTATTTTTCGCACCACTTCACCGCCGCAATTTTTGTCACCGCATTCTTCCTGACCGTAACGGTATTGCTTGCGGTTCTCCTTTTCTTCGACGGCAAAGGAAAATATATTTTTCCTGTTGCGATTCTGATTGCATTCCCTGCCGTCGGAATAATCCGTGAGGTTTACAGTATGGTAGCGGCATTCAGCAACTATGCCGTGCCGTTTGTCTTTGCACTGTTGTCACGGCTTATTGTCAAGAAAATAAACATCGGCGGCTCAAAAGCATTGTACATTCCGCTTGTTCTCTCGTCGGTGTGCGTATGCCTTTTCAGCGAGAATACAACGGTCGTTATGCTTTGCGCCGCAGTGACTTTCCTTATAATTGATCTCATTGATTCAAAAAAGCTATCAATTGCAAACGCCGTCAATCTGATTTCAACGGCAGTCGGCGCTCTGATAATGTTTCTGATTCCACGACTGACGCACACGTCGGAAAAACTGAGTGACTACCGAGGCTATGTAACCGAACCGCAGGCACTGATTTATAATGCGCTGTCGGCACTTCGCAGTTTTGCTCAGCTTGCCGCACAATATTTGTTGATTTACATTTTGATCTCACTGCTTATGCTGTTTGTTCTTCGTAAAGCCAAGACCGCAAAGAGTGTAAAAATCATTTTATCGGCTATACTGATTGTTTTCCCGATTATGAGCGCTTTGGCTCTCTGCTTTTCGGATACGGCAAACAGATACTCGATCGTTTTCCTTGTGTTCGAATCCGTTTATATGTTGTCGGTTCTTGCAACGGCGATTATATCCAAACAGAAAAGGATCATTATTCCAACCATTGCGGCAATACTTCTTCTCGGCAGCGCCGTTGCGCCGATTTTGATAGTAAATCACCGTGGCGACCGCACATTCTTCACAACCTTTGCAATCCTGATGTGCTATTCGCTTTGGCTGTCGGCAGAGCTCAAACCAAGCTTCTCTTTCAGACGGTGCATTAAATTTGTTTCGCCGATTGTGTATTCGGTAATCAGCCTGACGATGCTGGTGCTTACCGCCCAAAATTTCGCCTCCTACGCATATCGAACGGATTACATAGCGCAGAAGCTGACCGAAACACGCAGTATTTCCGCTCCCTATCTGGCGCATAACAGTTTGACGACCGAAAAGAGCTATGAGCAAATCGACCCTTGTGTTTTTGTCGGGGATATCAAACCCACGCTAACCGTTGTTCCCGTCGACGAATGGGAGAAAAAAAGCGAGTACGAAAGGATTTGCAAATCATCGCCCGTTAAGGCAGTGAAATATGCAATTGAGAGTTGGCAATTTAAAGATCCGCAATATCCGGTGAAACGTTATAATGAATACTCAAAATAAGATAAGCGCCGCAGAGCGAATTGCTTTGCGGCGCCTTGGTTTTTGTTTGAATTATTTAATTCCAGCTGCCTTGCGAATCGGCTTAACACTGATGAGGATAACAACCATTACAAGAGAAAGGATTGTTTCCGGAATGCTGAATGTTGCGTTGTAGATAATCGAATAGACTGCGCTGAGAACGTTTCCGCTGTAAGCAGAAAGGATCTTTGAACCGTAGGACATTCCGCCGCCCTCTGTGAAGAACCATTCAGCCCAGCCGCCGAAGAGGATGTAGCCCGAGAAGAAGTGGGAAATGTACTTGAGCACGCAAGCGAAAAGTGTACCGACTGCGAACGAAGCCTGCGGATTCTTGATCGACTTTTTGAACACACCGCTGAGACCGAGCACGCCGAAAGCTACAAGGTAGTCAAGAAGAGCACAGAGCACTACCTGATACCACTTGAAGCCTGCCCCTGCAGTTGCGCCGGAGATTCCGAAAATCATCTGAAGAATTCCGTGAACAAGACCTGCACCGAGACCCCACTTTGCACCGTAAGCATAGCCTACGAAAAGAATCGGCACAAAGCTGAAGAGCGTTACAGATCCGCCATACGGAAGCTCGCTAAACTTTACAAATGAAAGCACCGTTGAAAGTGCAACCATGATTGCGCTGACCGTAAGCTTTACTGTCGTTTCGTTTGATTTGTCCATTGTTTTGCTTTTCATAATAAAACTCCTTTCACAGCACTACCTGATCAAAGAAAATCGCCCGACGGACATACCGCTGGGCGTAGATTTTACTTCAATAGCTTCCTACGTCGGTATTATCCGAATCAGGTTAAGGGTATGATCTCAGCCGATTGCTCAGCACCCCTGCTGCTGTGAATATATTACATCAATTATATCGGTTTGTCAAGGCTTGCACGCAAGAAAATCAATCCATTTTCGGCAGACCTGCAAAGCCCTTTTCAAGTTCGGCATCGGTCGGGACGTAATCGGTCATTGTGCCGTCGTTGAATGCTTCATATGCGTACATATCAAAGTAGCCTGTACCTGTCAAGCCGAAGAGAATTGTCTTTTCTTCGCCCGTTTCCTTGCACTTGAGAGCTTCGTCAATGGCAACTCTGATTGCGTGGCTGCTTTCGGGAGCGGGGAGTATACCCTCAACTCTTGCGAACTGCTCCGCCGCTTCAAACACCTTGGTCTGTTCAACGCTTGTCGCTTCCATAAGACCGTCATGGTAAAGCTGGCTGAGGATTGAGCTCATTCCGTGGTAACGCAGACCGCCTGCGTGGTTTGCCGACGGAATGAAACCGCTGCCGAGTGTGTACATCTTTGCAAGAGGACAAACCATGCCGGTGTCGCAGAAATCGTAAGCAAACTTACCTCTTGTGAGGCTCGGACAGCTTGCAGGCTCAACTGCGATGAAACGATAATCGGCCTCTCCTCTGAGCTTTTCGCCCATGAACGGGGAGATAAGTCCGCCGAGGTTTGAACCGCCGCCTGCACAGCCGATGATAATGTCGGGCTTGATGCCGTATTTGTCCATTGCGATTTTGGACTCAAGTCCGATGACAGACTGATGAAGAAGAACCTGGTTGAGAACACTGCCGAGAACATAGCGATAGCCCTCATGAGTTGTTGCAACCTCAACGGCCTCACTGATAGCGCAGCCGAGGCTTCCCGTTGTGCCCGGGTGCTCCGCAAGAATCTTCTTGCCGACCTCCGTTTCCGTGCTCGGGCTGGGAGTGACCGATGCTCCGTAGGTTCTCATAACCTCACGGCGAAACGGCTTCTGCTCATAGGAGCATTTAACCATATATACCTTACAGTCAAGTCCGAGATATGCACAAGCCATGCTGAGAGCCGTGCCCCACTGGCCTGCACCCGTCTCTGTCGTAACGCCTTTGAGTCCCTGCTTCTTTGCATAATATGCCTGGGCAATTGCACTGTTGAGCTTGTGGCTTCCGCTTGTGTTGTTGCCCTCAAATTTATAGTAAATCTTTGCCGGAGTGCCAAGCTTTTTTTCGAGACAATAGGCTCTTACCAGCGGAGACGGACGGTACATTTTGTAAAAATCGAGAATCTCATCGGGAATGTCGAAATAAGCCGTGTCATTGTCAAGCTCCTGCTTAATAAGCTCATCGCAGAAAACGGGACGAAGATCGTCAAAGCCCATCGGCTGATGTGTGCCGGGATTGAGAAGCGGTGCCGGCTTGTTCTTCATATCTGCACGGACGTTATACCACTGCTTCGGCATTTCCTTTTCATCGAGGTAGATTTTGTACGGAATTTTTTCTGTGTTGCTCATAACTGACTCTCCTTTTCAAAAAATATTTTTGTCTGAGCCTTGTCGGGTCAAAAAACAAAAACTCCTGTCCCGACAACATTGCCGGGACAAGAGATATCCTCCTGCGGTGCCACCCTGCTTGACACATTCAAGTGTCCACTTAGCTCGTACCCCATTATACGACGGTTATTGTTAACGGAGTGCCCTCTCCGGCTCACATACTGA
>USJJ01000150.1 GCA_900554995.1 uncultured Ruminococcus sp.
GTACTCTCTGCGGTCAGGCGGTCAAGGATTCATTCTCGGGACTTAAAGCGAGAGCTCTTGCCTGTGCCATTGAACGTGAAAACAAGATTTTCATTCCTTTCGGCGATTCCGTAATTGAAGAAAATGACGTTGTTGCCGTGCTCGTTGCACCCAATGAAACTCCGATATTTTTTAAGGAGATCGGCTTACCCGTTAACTCGGTAAAAAAGACAATGATTATCGGCGGCGGCAAAATCGGTCACTATCTTGCAACGGAAATGTGCCGCCTTAATATGGATACGACGATTGTTGAAAGCAATCACAAAACCGCAGAAGAGCTCAGCTACCTCCTTCCGAAAGCAAACATCATATGCGGAGACGGAACAAACCGCGCTCTGTTGATGGAGGAAGGCTTGCGTGACGCAAGCGCAATATGCTGCCTGACAGGTTTTGATGAGGAAAATCTTATTCTTTCTCTTTTTGCCAAAAAGGTTGTTCCCAATATAAAAACTATTGCAAAAATCAACAGAACGTCTTTCAATGAGGTTGTGCGCTCACTTGACATCGGCAGTGTTATATATCCCAAATTCATAACAGCCAGTCAGATTCTTCAGCACGTCCGTGCAAAGAAGAACAACATCGGCAGTAATGTTGAGACGCTCTACAAAATAATCGACAATAAGGTTGAGGCATTGGAATTTCATGTCAGCGAGGAAAGTGACATTGTTAACACTTCTCTTGAGGATCTGCTTCTTCACAAAAATGTTATTATCGGTTCAATTAACCGTAAGGGCAATGTTTTCATTCCCCGAGGTAAGGATATGCTTCAGGTCGGCGATTCCGTTGTTGTCGTAACTACGATCCAAGGTCTTTCCGATCTTGACGATATCATTAAGGACTGACGCCATGAACAAAAAAATGATAACCTATGTTTTAGGTATTCTTCTTATCACGGAGGGAACACTCCTCCTTTTGCCGACATTGATCGCTCTTTATTATAAGGAAAATGTTGTTCCTTTTCTCATAACGATAGCGGTAACCGTTGCTTCGGGACTTGTTATGACCCGCTTTAAGCCGCAGGATAAAACGATCGTTTCAATGGACGGCTTTGCAATCGTTTCGCTCGGCTGGATCCTTATCAGTCTTTTTGGAGCTCTGCCCTTTTTCATCAGCAAGGAGATTCCGAATTACCTCGATGCCGTTTTTGAGGTCGTTTCAGGCTTCACTACAACAGGCTCAAGCATAATGACGGACGTTGAAGCACTGAGCAAGGGAATGCTTTTCTGGCGCAGCTTCACTCACTGGATAGGCGGTATGGGCGCACTTGCGTTCATTATGGCGATTCTTCCGCTTGCAAAAGGCGGCGGTAATCTTCAGCTTATGAAGGCGGAAAGCCCCGGCCCGGACGTTGAAAAACTTGTGCCGAAATCAAAAAGCACGGCGAGAATTCTTTACGGAATCTACGTTATAATGACGATCGTGCAGATTCTTCTGCTTCGCTGCGGCGGACTTTCGTTCTTTGAAAGCACAACGCTGAGCTTTGGCACGGCAGGTACCGGCGGATTTGCTATCGTCAATTCAAGCATTGCCGATTACAGCCTATACACACAGATAATAATCGGCGTTTTTATGATGCTTTTCGGTATTAATTTTAACTTCTATTTTCTTCTGTTCTGCGGAAAACTGAAAGCAGCGTTCAGAAACGTTGAGGTCAAGTCCTACATAGGAATAATGGCAACGTCAATAATTCTGATTGCATTGAATATCCGACATATGTTCGGCTCGTTCTTTGAAGCGCTTCATCAGTCGGCATTCCAGGTCAGTTCGGTAATGACTACTACGGGTTATGCAACAACCGATTTTGATAAATGGCCTGTTTTCAGCAGGACGGTAATGCTCATCGTTATGTGCGTGGGTGCATGCGCAGGCAGTACCGGCGGCGGATTCAAGGTTTCGAGAATTATCATTCTTGCCAAATCGGCAAAGCGAGAGTTAAAGCGTCTTGCTCACCCAAGAAGCGTGAGCGTTATCACAATGGACGGCAAGCGTATCAGTGATGAGGTAGTAACGGGAACCAATGTATTCTTCTTCATTTATGTTGTAATTTTTATTGTTTCCCTGCTGATTGTCTCAACCGACGGTAAGGATATGGTTACAAATATTTCCGGAGTTATCGCAACGCTAAACAACATCGGTCCCGGACTCGGAGAAGTCGGACCGACGGGCAATTTTTCTGATTTCAGCTGGTATTCAAAGGTCGTATTTATTCTCGATATGCTTCTCGGAAGACTCGAGATTTTCCCGTTCCTTATGCTTTTTGTGCCGACATTGTCGGGACATAAAAAGATCAGAAGATAAAATAAAATCGGGGTTGTCGTATCAGCGGCAGCCCCGTAAATTTATATTTTGCTTTTCAGTATTTCAACAAGTTCATAGGTCGTTCGGCAATCGTCAAGCGCACGGTGCGAAGCTCCGTTAATATCGAAGTACTGCTTGAGAAATGACAGCTTGTGACTTTCAAGGGAGGGGAGAACCTCTTTTGAAAACTGTAATGAGTCGAGCGTTCTGTTGCTCGGCTTTTCGCCGAAAAGAAGCTGAGAGTTCCACGATATAAATCGCATATCAAACCCGATGTTGTGTCCGACGATCACGGCGTCGCCCATAAAGTCGAACAGTTCGCAGAGAACGGTTGAAATGTCGTCGGCGTTTCCAAGCATAGAGTTGCTGATCCCGGTCAGGCTGTATATAAAAGGACTTATTTCCTTATCGGTATGGACAAGGCTTGAAAACTCATCGACTATCTCATCATTTTCAACCTTAACGGCGGAAATTTCTATTATATCATCCTCCTTGCACCTTAAACCCGTTGTCTCAATATCAACAACGACAAAATCGGAGGTACTTTTAAAATCCTGAGCAACTTTCATTTGATTCATCCTTAGCTTTAAAATACCTTTAAAGCATACCATATAATTATTTTCTTTTCAACTCTTTACTTATTATTTTTCTTGTGATAGAATACCTCTACCGGGGGTGGAAAAATGTTTTTTAAAAGAAAAGATAAAATGCCTAAAAACTATATGATTGCGGATTTGAAGTTCCTTTCCGACGAGGCTAAGGAGGCTTTTAAAATCCTTGAAATAACGGAAACGTCTCAGCTTTTGGACAGGGAAGCGGATAATTTCTATCTCGACTACTGCGTTGAAAGCGGCGATGTTGCCGACAAGGTGATTCTCTATGAAATGAGAACCGCCGTATATTTTGCCAATACCAAAAAGCCTGACGAAAAGAAACTGCGCTGGTGGTATTGGAAGGACACCAATAAAGAAAATGAGGATCTATTCAGCGATGACGACTAATAACAAATACACATCGACCAAAATCGCCTGCTACACCGGATATTTTGTGCAGGCGATTATTAATAACCTTGCATCACTTTTTTATGTAATTTTTCAGAAAGAATTTGAGCTTAGCTATTCTCAGATCAGCTGGCTTATACTGATAAATTTTGCGGCGCAGATTTTTATCGACTTTACATCGGTAAAATTAATCCGAAAAATCGGTTATCGGATATCAATAGTTTTTGCTCATATTTTTGCGGCGGCGGGTCTTATTCTCCTCGGTATATTGCCGAGACTTTTCAGCCATCATTTTGCGGGATTGGTTATTCCGATCATCGTCTATGCGATCGGATCCGGACTGATTGAGGTTCTTGTCAGCCCGATTATCGAGGGGCTTCCGCTTAGCAACAAATCGGGTGAAATGGCTTTTCTCCATTCATTCTATTGTTGGGGACAGGCGGCTGTTGTATTGATATCGACATTCGCAATTAAATTTATCGGCGAGGGAAACTGGATTTATCTGCCGATGCTGTGGGCGATCGTTCCGATAATCAATATGTTTGCCTTTATGAAGGTTCCGATTATTCCGCCGGTTCCCGAGGGAGAAAGCGAGATGCGGATTCCGGAGCTGTTCAGGCATTCGACATTTATTATCTGCGCTCTGCTTATGCTCTGTGCGGGCGCAAGTGAGATAGCAATGGCGCAGTGGGCGTCAACGTTTGCGGAAAAGAGCCTCGGAGTCAGCAAGTTTACGGGAGATCTGCTCGGACCGTGCCTCTTTGCTGTGCTTATGGGTTCGGGAAGAGTGCTGTACGGCTCGTTTGGCGATAGGCTGAATCTCCGCCGTGTTCTGAGCTTCAGTGCCGGGCTCTGTATTGTAAGCTACCTTGCAACAACGCTTGTACCGATTCCGATCGTTTCACTGATCGGATGCGGACTTTGCGGACTTTCGGCTTCAACGATGTGGCCGGGAATATTCAGCC
>USJJ01000151.1 GCA_900554995.1 uncultured Ruminococcus sp.
CAGGTTCGGACATCGTCCTTCACGTCGGCGGTATGGTATCTCCGGCTGCGGACTATTTCCCGAGAAGAACGATCAAGACGAACACAACCGCTATGCAGTATATTGTTGATGCCGTTAAGGCTCAGCCCGATCCCGATTCAATCAAAGTTGTTTACATAGGCACGGTTGCCGAGACAGGTGACCGCAATCCGCCTATCCATTGGGGCAGAACGGGTGACCCGATCAAAATCAGCATCTACGACCACTATGCGGTAAGCAAGGTAAGAGCCGAACATATCATCGCTGAGTCGGGACTCAAATATTGGGTATCGCTTCGTCAGTCGGGTATCCTTTATCCGGGTATTCTTAAGAACATCGACCCGATTATGTTCCACGTACCGATCAACGGTGTTCTTGAGTGGGCTACAATCGAGGATTCGGGACTTCTTCTTGCAAATGTCTGCGACGATTCCGTTCCCGAGGACTTCTGGAGAAAGTTCTATAACATCGGTTCGGGCGAGCAGTACCGTATCACAAACTTTGAATTTGAGGAGTACCTCCTCGGCGCAATCGGTATGGGTTCACCGAAAAAGCTCTTTGCTCCGAACTGGTTCATTCTCAAGAACTTCCACGGTCAGTATTATGCCGATTCCGATAAGCTTGAGAATTATCTCCACTTCAGACATAATGTTCCGATCAAGAAGTATTTTGATGATATGTCAAAGACTCTTCCGAAGTTCTATAAGCTCTCAAAGCTCGCTCCGGGCGGACTTGTTAAGAAGTTCCTGATGGAGGGCCTTGCAAACAAGGAAGTATTCGGCACAATGAACTGGATCAAGAACAGAGTTCCCGAGCGTATCAGCGCATACTACGGTTCATATGAGGATTGGAAGAATATCCCCAAGACATGGGATAAGTTCGAGATCAAAAAGGCTTCTATGACTCCGACATATCTTGATCACGGCTATGATGAAAGCAAGCCGCAGTCAGAGCTTGACCTTGAGGATATGGAGAAGGCTGCAGAGTTCAGAGGCGGCAAGTGCCTCAGCGAGAGTATGACAAAGGGCGACCTTTACACACCGCTCAAGTGGCAGTGCGCATTCGGTCATACTTTTGAAATGACTCCGAACCTTGTTCTCAACGGCGGTCACTGGTGCCCCGAGTGCGATCCTATCCCGTGGAACTACGACGAGATCGCAAAGAAGAATCCGTTCTTCGCTCAGGTATGGTATCCGAACCACACCAAGGACGAGCACAATGTCTACGGTATGGATATTTTTAAGGATTTCAATGAAAAATAAAATCTATTTTTAATAGGAGAGGTTAAATATGAAAAAAACAGTAGTAACCTGCGTTACAGCTTTACTTTGCGTAATTGCAGTCTGCGTTTCATCCGTTCTCGGCACAAATAAGCTCGCCGACGCCAAGGTTGAATCGGCAAAATACACTCCGGCATCATCAGCTTCAAACGGCAACGGCGGATCAACCGTGAATGACGGTTCGGGCGATGCTACACCGGGCGATCCCTCAGTTACACCGGAAACTCCGACAGACCCTGCAACGGGCGAGCCGGACAATGCAGCGGCGGACGCAAATAACAGCAACGCTTCAACACCGAGCGCAGGCGGAAACACAAGCGGCGGCTCTGCTTCGGCAAAAAAGCCCGCATCTTCGAAGCCCTCAACTAAGGCTGAGATTCTTAACTATTTCAACACTTCGGTAAATAAGGTTAAGACAAGCTCAAAGGGCGGCGTAAAGAATTACGAGAAGAACTCACAGGCAGGTTCTTTCGCTCTTAAAGGACCGCTTAAGAGTTTCTCGGGAGTTATAAACTCGCTTGTTGAGAAGAATATGGGCGAGAAGAAGGGCGACACAAACCGTAAGCTCTCAAAGGCAGATCTGAAGGCTCTTTTCCCGGTGGAGAACGAGAACTGGTCATCAAAACTCACAACAGCTAATATTTCAAGTGCAACTCTCGCCGAGAAGAACGGCAAGTATGTTATAACGATCCATGTTAAGCCGGACGCAGCCTCAACCAATCCGACTCACGGAGCAGGAAACCACGGTAAGGCATTCAGTATCGTTCAGGTTTCAACGATTCTTGACAACGCAGGCCCGCTCAAGTCAATGCTTGACGGCAACGTTAAAATAGCATATCGCAACGGTAAAATCGTAGCAACGATTGACCCTAAGACGGGAAATGTTACGCATATCAACTATTACTATGTGTGGGAGCTTGACGTAACTGTTGCAGGCAACAATGTCAATGCACCGTTCGGTCTTGAGTCGGATTTCACAATCAAATGGTAATTTAAGAAAGGATAACGGGGCATCGGAAGCGGTGCCCTATGGGTGAATATTATGAAAGTATTTATGATTGGCGGAACAGGCTTGCTCGGCTCGGCAGCCGCCGCAGAGTTCATTAAAAGAGGTCATTCCGTGAAATCGGTTGCCCTTCCTCCGCTTCCCGAGGGAGCGCCGATTCCCGATGAGATGGAGCTTGTTTTCGGCAACTATCTTGAGCTTTCAGACGCAGAGCTTACAGAAATGATGACCGGCTGTGACTGCTTCGTATTCGCAGCAGGTGTTGACGAGAGAGTAGAGTTCCCAGCACCCGTTTATGAGGCATACAGAAAGTACAATATCGAGCCTGTAAGACACCTTCTTACAATTGCAAAGCAGGTTGGTATCAAGAAGAGCGTTATCCTTGGTTCTTACTTTGCATATTTTGCAAAGGAGCATCCCGAGATGGAGCTCACAAAAAAGCATCACTATATCAGAAGCCGTATTGAGCAGGAAGAGGTCGCTCTTTCATTTGCAAAGGACGGCGAGATGGACGTTGCTGTGCTTGAGCTTCCGTATATCTTTGGCACTCAGCCGGGCAGAAAGCCCGTTTGGGTAATCCTTATCGAGCAGCTTACAAATATGGGTAAGACAACGTTCTATCCGAAGGGCGGCACAGCTATGGTTACCGTTCGTCAGGTCGGTGAGGCTATTGTCGGTGCGGCTGAAAAGAACGAGGGCGGCAACGCTTATCCGATCGGTTATTTTAACCTCACTTGGGATGAGTTTCTCCACATTGTTCACAAGGCAATGGGTCAGCCGAACAGAAAAATCATTCACATTGCAAACTGGATGTTTAAGGCTTTCGGCGTTTATATGATGAACGAGTACAAAAAGCGCAATGTTGAGTCGGGTATCAATGCAATTTATCTTGCCGACATTATGTGTATGAACACATTCATTAATAAAAAGTGGAGCGTTTCTCTCGGAGTTCAGGATGACGACATTGAGTCAGCCATCTTCGATTCCGTTAAGCTCTCCGTTGACGCTTTCACAGGCAAGCAGAAGCTCCTTGAGATGAAAGGAGAATAATCCATGGGAAAAATAAGTCTTATTACAGGCGCAACCGGTCATATCGGCTATGCTCTTTTGAAGGAGCTTGTTGACAGCGGTGAAAAGGTGCGTATCCTTATCCGTAAGGATGTTCCCGTATTTGACGGCATTGACTGCGAAAAAGTTTACGGTGACGTTACCGATTCCGAATCGCTTGACAAGGCTTTTGAGGGTGTTGACGTTGTTTATCACCTTGCCGGAGTTATTGATATCAACCCCGGTATGGAGGACCTCACATGGAGAGTTAACGTCAACGGTACAAAGAATGTTGTCAGAGCTTGTGAGAGATGTAATGTCCGCAGACTTGTTTACGCTTCGAGTGTTGATGCATTTCCGCCGCTTCCCGACAATCAGGTAATGACGGAGCTTGATCATTTCAGCCCGAAAAATCTTGACGGAACATACGCAAAGACTAAGGCTATTGCAACTCAGTTCGTTCTTGATAACGTTCACGAGGGGAATATTGACGCTGTTGTTGTTCATCCGGGTGCATGTATCGGTCCTTATGACTTCAAGGTTTCAAGTGTCGGCGAAATGGTTCGTATGTTTATCAAAGGCAATTTCCCCGTATCGCTCAGTTTCGGTGCGTACAACTTTGTTGATGTCCGTGACGTTGCGAAGGGAATGCACGCTGCTGCCGAGAAAGGTAAGACCGGCGACTGCTACATTCTTTGCGGCGAGATGATCTCGACCGACGGTTTCATCAAGGCAGTCGCAAAGGCCTGCGGCAAGAAAGCGCCGTCAATCAAGATGTCCTACGGTATGGTAAAACCCTTTGCTCCTCTTATGGAGAAGTATTATTCCATCACCAAGACAACGCCGCTTTTCACCCGTTATTCGATCAGAAAGCTTATGTCGAATTGCAATTTCTCGATTGAGAAGGCAAGAAAAGAATTGGGATATGAA
>USJJ01000152.1 GCA_900554995.1 uncultured Ruminococcus sp.
GTAACAGGATAGGCATTAAAATCCTGCCGCCGAATGTCAATGAGAGCAATGACAATTTCACCGTATCGGACGGTAATATACGATTCGGACTGCTTGCAATCAAGAATCTCGGCAGGAATTTTATCAATAATATTATTTCGGAGCGCCGCGCGGGGAAGTTTATTTCTTTCTATAATTTTTGCTTACGTATGCACGGTGCGGATTTTAACAAGAGAGCCGTTGAAAGTCTCATAAAGAGCGGCGCACTTGACGGACTCGGAGCAAACCGCCGTCAGATGCTTATGGCGATGAACGAGATCATAGATGAGCTCGACTCAAAAAAGCGGAGAAACGTTGAGGGTCAGATCGGTCTTTTTGACTCTATGAGCGGTGAATCTCATTCCGAGGCGGCGCTGAAATTTTTTGACGAATTTCCGCAGAGCGAGCTTCTTGCAATGGAGAAATCAACCACGGGACTGTACCTTTCGGGTCATCCGATGGCGGATTACGCCGAGCTTGCCGAGTCGATGGCTTGTGTAAGAATATCCGAGCTTGCGGCGAGCGGCGAGAATATACATTCTTCGCATAAGGACGGAGAAAGAACCAAGATAATGGGTATAATAACCGATGTGAAGAAGAAAATCACAAAGAGCGACACAACGATGGCTTTTGTCAACGTTGAGGACATCTCAGGCTCGATTGAGGTTATCGTGTTCCCGAAAATACTGATGGAAAATTCAACGATGCTTGAGGAGGGCAGGGTGCTCGTCTTTTACGGACGGCTCGATGTTCGTGACGAGGAGCCGTCAAAGCTGATCTGTGAGCGCATCTACACGGTTGAGTCGGCAAAGGACTACTTTATGAAAAAGGGCGGTCGTACGGCTGAGACGACCAAGAAAAAGCGCAGAGGACTTTTCCTCAAATTCCCGACCGAGGGCACTCCCGAGCAGGTGCAGGCGGAAAAACTTCTTGCAATTTTCGACGGCAGAGTTCCGCTTTATTATTACTTTGCGGACACGGAAAAATATACCCGCCAGCCCTATGAAAACGGCGTTGACGTCAATGAGCCGCTGATAAATGAGCTTAAACGGGTTTTAGGCGAAGAAAATGTAGTTTTTCAGTAAATATTTTTCTGTTTTATTTGACATTTTTTTTAATTAGGTGTATGATTTTATAGAATTTTTAGAGAATCCTTAGGAGGAAGTTATAATGAAGACAATCGGAGTTTTAACAAGCGGCGGAGACGCCCCGGGAATGAACGCTGCCGTTCGTGCAGTTGTTCGTACAGCGTGTGAGAACCATATTAAGGTTTACGGCATCGACCGTGGCTATAAGGGCCTTATGGAGGGCTCGCTGATCCCGATGGAGATCCGCACTGTTTGCGATATTATCCACAGAGGCGGCACAATGCTCCATTCCGCAAGAAGCAAGGAGTTTGCTACCGAAGAAGGTATGCAGAAGGCTATTGAGATCTGCCACGCTTACGGCATTGAAGGCATTGTTGTTATCGGCGGCGACGGCTCGTTCAGAGGCGCAAGAGACCTTTCCGAGCGTGGAATTCCCTGCGTAGGTATTCCGGGTACGATCGACAACGATATTGCTTGCTGCGATTACACGATCGGTTACGACACCTGCCTCAACACAATTATGGAAATGGTTGACAGAATCCGTGACACATCCGCTTCTCACGATCGCTGCTCGGTTATCGAGGTTATGGGCAGACGTGCAGGCTACCTTGCTCTTAATGCAGGTATTGCAGTCGGCGCAACTGCTATCCTTATCCCCGAGGTTGAGTTTGACCTCAAGAGAGACGTATTCGACAGAATCCGCCGTACTCAGAAGACAGGTAAGAAGCACTTCCTTGTTATCGTTGCCGAGGGCGTAACGGCTGACGGAAACATCACCGTTGAAGAGCTTGCAAAGGCAATTGAGGAGGAGACGGGCGTTGAGTCAAGAGCAATGGTTCTCGCTCACGTTCAGCGCGGTGGCTCGCCGACAGTCAGAGACCGTGTTGTTGCCAGCCAGATGGGTTACAGAGCGGTTGAGCTTCTTATGGACGGCATCGGCAACCGTGTTGTTGCTATGCAGAAGGATCAGATCGTTGACTATGATATCTTTGAGGCTCTCAACATGAAGAAGCACATTGATATGAATCTTTACAAGATGGCAAACATAATTTCAATCTAAAGGAAATCGAATTATGCTTAAAGACGAATTTTTAGAACTTCGCCGCCGTATAATTGCAAAAGATTTTGAAAGAATGAATGACAGGCAGCAAGAGGCTATCTATGCAGTAAATGGCCCCTTGCTGCTTCTTGCAGGTGCAGGCAGCGGAAAAACCACGGTTCTTGTTAACAGAATTGCCAACCTTATCAAGTACGGCAACGCTTATAATTCGGACTATTCCGAATTTGAGCCGAGTGAGAACGACGTTCAGCTTATGAGGCAGTACCTTGACGATCCGACAACGGATCTGTTCGAGGTCTATGACCTTTTGACGGTTAACGCTCCGGCTCCGTGGGAGATACTTGCCATTACTTTCACAAATAAGGCGGCCTCGGAGCTCAAGGGCAGACTTGCCGCAAAGCTCGGCGACGCCGCAAACGACATATGGGCGAGCACTTTTCATTCCTGCTGCGCAAGGATACTGAGACGTTACGGCGACCTTATCGGCTACACGAACCGCTTCACGATTTATGACACGGACGATTCAAAGCGTGTTATGAAAGAGGCACAGAGACTTCTCGACATCAATGACAAGATGCTTTCGCACAAGACTATTCTCAAGGAGGTCAGCCGTGCCAAGGATCAGCTCATAACGCCCGATGAGTACATTGCCCGGGCAGGTGGAGATGTTCGACTGAAAGCGATAGGCGAGGCGTACAAGTGCTATCAGAAGCTACTCAAAAATGCCGACGCTATGGACTTCGACGATATGATTTTCAGAACCGTCGAGCTTTTGCAAAAGAACGAAGAGGTCAGAAATTATTATCAGAATAAATTCAAATACATACTGGTTGACGAGTATCAGGATACCAACCATGCGCAGTATGTGCTGACAAGTCTGCTTGCCGAAAAATACAGAAATATTTGCGTTGTCGGCGATGACGACCAGAGTATATATAAATTCCGCGGAGCTACGATTCAGAACATTTTGAGCTTTGAGGAGCGCTATCCCGACGCAAAGACGATAAGACTTGAACAGAACTACCGTTCGACCCAGACTATCCTTGATGCGGCAAACGCCGTTATTGCCAACAACAGTCAGCGCAAGGGCAAAAACCTTTGGACGGCTAACGGCAAAGGCAACAGGATTACCGTCAACACCTCATATGACGAGAGAGAAGAGGCACGCTTTGTTGCCGACACAATAATGAAGGACGTGGCGGCAGGCAGAAAGATGTCCGACCACGCCGTACTTTACCGAATGAACGCACAGTCGAGCACGATTGAAAATGCGTTCGTCCGTGCAGGTATTCCGTACAGGATTATCGGCGGCCTGCGTTTCTATGAGCGTAAGGAAATCAAAGACGCTTTGGCATACCTTACACTTATCAACAACACGGCGGACAATGTCCGGCTTCGCCGTATAATAAACGAACCCAAGAGGGGAATAGGCGATACAACGCTCAACAATGCGTCGGAAATCGCCGCAGGACTGGGTGTCAGCATGTTTGAGGTCATTTCAAATGCCGACTCCTATCCGTCTCTCAGCCGCGCCTCGTCAAAGCTCCTGCAATTCAGTGCAATGATCAAGGAGCTTATAGAAGCGGCGCAGGAGCTGAAGCCTCATGAGCTGCTTGAGAAAACTCTCAGTATGACCGGCTATTATCAGTTCCTTGACCTCGATAAGGACACGGCGCAGGACAGAAAAGAGAACCTCAACGAGCTTAAAGCAAACCTTATGCGTTACGAAGAGGAGAGCGACGAGCCGACCCTCAACGGATTCCTTGAGGAAATCGCTCTTATGACCGATATTGACAACTACAATGCCGATTCCGATACGGTAGTTATGATGACGCTTCACTCGGCAAAGGGACTTGAATTCCCCGTTGTTTTTATAATCGGTATGGAGGACGGAGTTTTCCCGGGAAATCAGTCGATCTATAATCCCGACGATATGGAGGAGGAACGCCGCCTTGCATATGTCGGTATAACAAGAGCAAAGAAAGAGCTTTTCCTTACCTATGCAAGACAGAGAATGCAGCATGGACAGTTTGTTTATAATGCACCGTCAAGATTTCTCGGTGAACTGCCGCCGGAGCTTTTGGATAATCCTTTCAAAAAGGTTCAGACAAG
>USJJ01000153.1 GCA_900554995.1 uncultured Ruminococcus sp.
AGGACGGCAAAATTACAGATGAGAACCGTCTGGTAGCAGCTCTTCCTACAATCAAGAAGCTGATCGCAGATGGTGGAAAGATTATCCTTTGCTCACATCTCGGCAGACCCAAGGGCGAATTCAAGCCTGAGTTTTCTCTTGCTCCCGTTGCCGCTCGCCTTTCCGAGCTCCTCGGTAAGGAAGTTAAGATGGCAAAGGACGTTGTAGGCGAAAGTGCACAGTCGCTCGCCGCTTCGCTTCAGGACGGCGACGTAATGCTTCTCGAAAACGTTCGTTTCCACAAGGAGGAGACAAAGAACGATCCCGAATTCTCAAAGAAACTTGCTTCTCTTGCAGATATCTTTGTAAACGATGCCTTCGGTTCTGCTCACAGAGCTCACAGCTCAACAACAGGTGTTGCCGACTATCTTCCCGCAGTCTGCGGATTCCTCATTCAGAAGGAAATCAAATTCATCGGCGGTGCTCTTGCTAACCCGAAGCGTCCGCTTGTTGCAATTCTCGGCGGTGCCAAGGTATCTGACAAGATCGGCGTTATCACAAACCTCCTCGACAAGTGCGACACAATCATCGTCGGCGGCGGTATGGCTTACACGTTTATGAAGGCTCTCGGCTACAGCATCGGTAATTCTCTCCTTGAGGAAGACAGAATTGAAGATGCTATGAACATGATGAATACAGCTAAGGAGAAGGGCGTTAAGTTCCTCATTCCGGTTGACAATAAGGTAGGTAAAGAGTATAAGCCCGACACAGAGGCTATGATTATCGACAGTGATATCATTCCCGACGGCTGGATGGGTCTTGACATCGGTCCTAAGACGCAGGCTCTTTTCGCTGACGCTATCAAGGGCAGCGGAACGGTAATCTGGAACGGACCTATGGGCGTTTCAGAGTGGGATAACTTCGCAGCAGGTACAATCGCTGTTGCAACTGCAGTTGCGGATTCCGGCGCTATCTCAATCATCGGCGGCGGCGATTCGGCTGCTGCTGTTCAGAAGCTCGGTTTTGCCGACAAGATGTCTCACATCTCAACAGGCGGCGGTGCTTCTCTTGAATTCCTTGAGGGCAAGGAGCTTCCGGGCATTGCAGCTCTTAACGACAAATAATCGGAGGTAGTTAAAATGAACAAATCACTTCGTAAGGCAGTTATCGCAGGTAACTGGAAAATGAATAAAACCCCTGCAGAGACGACAGCTCTCATCAACGAGATCAAGCCTCTCGTTGCAGACGCAGATTGCGACGTAGTTTGCTGCGTTCCTTATGTTGACCTTTTTGCAGCTCTTGAAGCAGCTAAGGGTTCAAACATCAAAATCGGTGCAGAGAACTGCCACTGGGCGGCAAGCGGCGCATTCACAGGTGAGGTTTCCGCAGAAATGCTCAAGGCTTGCGGCGTTGATATCGTTATCACAGGCCACAGCGAGAGAAGAACATACTTCGGCGATACAGACGTTACAGTTCATGATCGCACGAGAGCCGCTCTTGACAATGGCATGACTGTTATCCTCTGCGTAGGTGAATATCTTGAGCAGCGTGAGCAGAACATCACAATGGAGGTCGTTTCCTCTCAGGTTAAGATTGCTCTTGCAGGTGTAAGCAAGGAAGAGCTTGACAGAATCATCATCGCATATGAGCCGGTTTGGGCTATCGGAACAGGCAAGACTGCAACAGCCGATCAGGCTGAGGAGGTCTGCAAGGCTATCCGTGAGCTTATCGCCGAGCTTTATGATAAGGAAGCTGCCGACAAGTTTGTTGTTCAGTACGGCGGATCAATGAATGCCAAGAATGCAGATGAGCTTCTCGGCAAGGAAGATGTTGACGGCGGTCTTATCGGCGGCGCATCTCTCAAGGCTCCCGACTTTGCGGCTATTGTTAAGGCAGCAAGCAAATAATTTATATCAAATATATTTTTCGCGGGACTGACGCATTTTGATGCAGAAAGCGTTTTCTTACACCGAAGCTGTATACAGATACTGCGAGAGTGTAAAAAACGCTTAAAAGAGCCTTAGGCTCTTTGGTCTGCGCTAAATGCGCCGGTCCTTGATTTTGAAAGTGGTGATTATATATGAAAAGACCGGTTGTACTTTGCATTATGGACGGCTTCGGAATCAACCCCGGTGCAAAGGGAAATGCAATTGAGGCGGCAAACACGCCCAATCTTACAAGACTTTTTAAGGGAAATCCGTTTACTACCATCGGCGCTTCGGGACTTGATGTAGGTCTCCCGGACGGTCAGATGGGAAACAGTGAGGTCGGTCATACAAACATCGGCGCAGGCCGTGTTGTTTATCAGATGCTCGTTAAGATTTCAAAGTCCATTCAGGACGGCGATTTCTTTAAGAATGAGGCTCTGCTCAAGGCTTGCGAGAACTGCAAGAAGAACGGCACTGCCCTCCACCTTGTAGGACTTCTTTCCGACGGCGGCGTTCACAGCCATATTGAGCATCTTTATGGCTTGCTTGAAATGGCAAAGCGCGAGGGGCTCGATAAGGTTTATATCCATTGCATAATGGACGGACGTGATGTTTCCGTAACATCGGGTGTCGGCTTCATCAAGGACGTTTATGCTAAAACAAAGGAGCTTGGAGTCGGCGAAATTGCAACGGTTATGGGTCGTTACTACGCTATGGACCGTGACTTTGCTTGGGACAGAGTTGAGAAGGCTTATGCCGCAATGGTTTACGGCGAAGGTATCCAGGCGGATTGTGCAGTCGACAGTATGAACGAATCCTACGCTAACGGCGTAACCGACGAGTTCATCGTTCCGACCGTTATCAATAAGAACGGCATGATCAAGGCAAACGACAGCGTTGTATTCTTCAACTTCCGTCCCGACCGTGCAAGACAGATCACAAGAACCTTCGTTGACGAGAAGTTTGACGGCTTTGAGAGAAAGAACGGCTTTTTCCCGCTCACATACGTTTGCATGACTCAGTACGACGAAACAATGCCGAATGTAAGCGTTGCATTCCCGCCGGAGGAGCTTAAAATGACTATGGGCGAGTACCTTGCTTCAAAGGGAAAAACTCAGCTCAGAATCGCCGAGACGCAAAAATATGCTCACGTTACATTCTTCTTCAACGGAGGCGAGGAAAAGACATTCAAGGGTGAAGACAGAATTCTTATCCACTCCCCCGATGTTCCGACTTTCGACCTCAAGCCCGAGATGAGTGCATACGAGGTTTGCGATGCAGTCTGCGAGCAGATTAAATCCGACAAGTATGACGTTGTTATCCTCAACTTTGCTAACTGCGACATGGTCGGTCACACAGGCGTATTTGAGGCGGCTGTCAAGGCTGTTGAGGCCGTTGACGAGTGCGTAGGCAGAGTTTGCGACGCAGCGCTCAGCATGGGCGGCGCAGTTCTCATCACTGCCGACCACGGCAATGCAGACAAGATGATCGGTGACGACGGCAAGCCGTTCACACCGCACTCAACCAATCCGGTTCCGCTCTGCATCGTAGGCTATGACTGCGAGCTCAAGGAGACAGGTAAGCTCTGTGACCTTGCACCGACAATGCTCCAGATCATGGATCTCCCACAGCCTAAGGAAATGACCGGCGAATCAATGATCAAATCGGTTAAATGATCAAAATAAAATATAAGCTAACAGCCCCTTGCGACTAAGCAAGGGGCTGTTTTACACGATTATTTGATTGTATTACTGTTAAGTGTCTCTAACAGAAACTGCTATTTTCAGCAGATCCTGAGTTGAAATATTGCCGGCAACGACGTATTGATACCCGTCTTTTTCCCAGAGCACACCTTGTCCGTGCTTTTCTTCACCGTATTCGACGTAATCAATTCCGTTTATCGGCACTGTTTTAAAATTTTTATATTCCGTATTTATATCAAATTCATTTGTGTTGGATTGCTTGGAAACGGAAAAGAAATCATTTCCCTTTACATACTCCTTTGAGCACTCGTATTTATTATTGCTTTCATAATTCAACACAAATCCCTCCGGTATAAACCGTACCTCAAAATCATCCACTCTCTCTTTATCGGATTGGTTAAATAATATCGTCGAATGATCGGAAAAATTGAAAATATTATATTTATACTGTGCATAACCGAGAGAGGCAACAGCAAGCATAACCATTATTATTGCTGCAGCGATCAATATCTTCAACGGTTTTGTTATCTTGGTGACGGATCTTGATTTTTGAGCGACAATGGAATCAATAGAATTCTTCATTTCCATCTTTGTGATCAGGTAGCGATCGGCATTGTCCATCCTCAAAAGACC
>USJJ01000154.1 GCA_900554995.1 uncultured Ruminococcus sp.
CGTTGGTGTAGGTCACAGTATAGTCCTTATCCTCAACCAGTCCCCTGCCGTTATACACAACGGTCAGCTTCGGGCAGCATTTTGTACCGCTGTACTCCTGGGTCGGAATATGCCTTACCGAAACGTCCGCAATATTCCGTGCAACAACAGCAAATTCAGCCTTGCTGATGAGCATACTGTAATCTCCCCTGCCCGAAATCACCGCTTTCGCCGTTCCGACGTTAACGTTATTTGAATAAGAAACAGAATAATCAATAACGTTCTTCAGCTTTTCGGACGATACGGAAACTTCGAGGTCGGGTCTGAGCTGTTTGCCCGTATAAATCTGATTCGGAATCGGTGCGATCACAAGCGTTGTCACTCTGATACCGTTATCCTGTGCAAATGTCTGAGCATATGAATTTTCCGTGCAAACAATCGTGACATTGCCGCTGTTTTCAAAGGCGTCGGGCGAAATTTCTTCGACGCTGTCGGCTATCACAACGGTTTCGAGATTCGGGCAATTTGCAAATGCCTTTGTAGAAATTTCGTTAACGTTTCCGCCGACGGCAACCTTGTTCAAGTTCTCACAGCCGAAGAATCCGTAATTGCCGACGGTCTGCTTATATTCAAAACTTTCCCTGTTTTCTCCGATTTTTGCACTTGTTATTCCGCTGTTCTGAAATGCTCCGTTCGGTACGCAGTCCGTGTCGGAGAAGTCGAAGCTGCTGATTGAGCATCCCTTGAATGCGTTTTTCTCAATATTTCTCACCGGGGCGTCCCATTCAAATTCGGTTATTGCTTCGCAGCCCGAGAATGCGTTTTCTCCCACACAATAAACATTTGATGAGATATGCACACGCTCAAGTGAAACGCAGTCGGTAAACGTGTCGGCGCCCAATTCGCTGAGACTTTCGGGCAAATAAACGGATTTCAGATTGGTGCATCCCTCGAACGCTCCGTTTATTGATTCGATATTTTCGTTAAAATCAACGCTTTCAAGCGACGCTGAGTTACAAAACGCCGAGTCCAACTCCTTGGTGTTCTCAGGCAATGAAATCTTCGTGAAATTATTGTTGCCGAACGCATTTTCACCGATAAATTCTATGCTGTCGGGAAGTGAAAATTCGGAGGAGTTGATGCTCGAAAAATCAAATGCATTCTGACAAATTGCTTTGACTCCGTCGTGAAGCGATATCTGTTCAATGTTACAGCCGACGAAGATATAGTCGGAAACAACCGAAAGGCTCTGTGGAATTTCAACGGATTTCAGACGTCCGCACTCGGCAAAAGCACAATATCCGATTTTCTTCACATTGTCGGGAAGTTTTATCTGCACCAAACGATTATTAAATGCAAAAGCATATTTTCCTATCACTTCAACCGTATCGGGCAGCGTCACATTCACGAAAGAATAGCTGTCCGACTGCTGAACAACGTCGTTCCAATATTCTCCGTCCGAGACAAAGGAGCAAAAGGCATAGTCGCCGATTTCCGTAACCTTGTGTCCGTCGATAAACTCGGGAACCGTTATGTTTATGCTGTTCACGTTAAGATATTTTTCGATGACAGCATTGCCGTTTTCATCAAGAGAATATTTGTAATTACCGCTCGTCTTAATCTCTCTTTCGGGCAGATCATTGAACTTGTAGGTGTATATACCGTCATTCTCGGTCAAGGTATAATTGTTGTTTGAAAAGAGAAGATCCATCTCAACCGACGGCATACAATTGACCGTGATCTCAGCCGTTTTGCATCCGAAGCCATCCTTGAAAACCGATGTAACGCTTAACTGCTTTGAATATGTTCCGTCAAAGATAATTCTTTCGAGTCTATCGTTTCCGCTGAACGCCGCACCGCCCAAGGTTTTCAGACTTTTCGGAAATGTCACGGAGGTTAGGTTAGTGTTGCGGAATGAATTGTAAATTGTCTGCAAGCCCTCATTAAAATTGATTTTTTTGAGATTTTTGCAGTCGTTGAACGCATCCGCATAAATACATTTTGCCGTTGACGGAAGCGTTACTTCTTCAATCTCGCTTCCCTTGAACGAGGCTTTGCCGATTCCTCTTACGGGCTTGCCGCAAATTGTTTCGGGAATGGCAACGGACTTATCACTGCCCGTGTATCCCGTAATCATCGCCCACTCTTTATAGTAAACCTCATACTTGAAGTCGCCAGAAACCGAGGCTTTGGCAAATATTCCGACGCAGTCGGGCAGACAGACAATGAGCAAAGCGATGCCGAGAATAACCGATAATGTTTTCTTTACAGTATTCATTTTTTACCGCCTTTCTCTGATACCGAAGCCTGTACTGCAACCCTCGTAGGAGATTGTATAGAGTACGGTTCTTTTATCAATTTTTTCTTTTTCAATCCTGTATTCTTTAGCTGAAAGTTCTTTTTCCGATTTGTCGCTGTAAACGGCAAACACCTTCATACCGCTCAGATCGGCATTGTCAACGTCCTCCGCAGTGAAGTCATAACCCTGAGGGAACGTGGCATAGATGGAATTGAGGACCTTGGTTTCCTTTTTGCGAAGCACCCTGACCGTGAATGTTTCCGAAACGCCGCCGTAGCTTACCTTTACCGTTTCGTAACGTTCCGTTGTGCCGAAGCCGTCGTCTGTTGTGATCTTGCAATCGTCAAGCGGGATCGTCTTTTCAGAACCGTCCGAGTAAATCATCACCGCCGTTATACCCGATGCATCAAGCGCTTCTCCGATAAAGTATTCATCCTTGAATTTTTCGGTGAATCCGAGCCTGAGCTCCGCCGGGACTGCCGCCCGAGTCGTCGGCGCCGCCGTCGTTGTTGTTATCACCTCTGTCGTTGTTCTCTCGGCAGTTACCGCCTGCGTTGCGGCAGGTAACGTTGTTGTTTTTGCCTCTCTTTTCTGCTCTATCGTATGGCTGACCGCAACTGCGCCAAAGCTGATCGCCGCCAGTATTGCACAAGCCGCCGCTACTGAAATCAGCCGCTGTCTTACGGATTTATTTGCATGCTTCTTAACAAACGGAATGACCTTTGCAAAGTTTTCATTCTCAAGTTCGTCGAGTGTATTGATACATTCATCTATAAAATCACAGTTCGGTTCGTCTTTCAAAAATTCCTCGTCAATAAGCGAATTTATAAACTCGGCAACCTCAGCCTTGAAGCCTGAGTTGTCATATATGCTGTTGAGTATTTCTTTTGTAACCTTAAGATCATTCACGGTTTCTCACCCCATCTCATATTATGCCGTAGGTTTTTATCAAATCTTTTATCCGACTTCGCAGTCGGGAGGTTCTCTTCGCCGTTGCAGTCGGCGTTATATTCAAGGTTTCGGAAATTTCCTTTAACGATTTTCGTTGTATGTACTTCAGGTCGTAAAGTATTCTTTCTTCAGCCGTCAGCCTTTCGATTAAGATCCTTGCACATTCATCATAATCGAAATCGTCGGGAACACTTTCGGGCGGCGCGGCGATTTTCTCCGCCGCCTCTTCAATATCAACCGTTCTGCTTTGTCGCCTGCGGCAGCTTTCAACCGTCCGTTTAACAAAGTTGTCCGCCGTCCTGTAAAGAAACGCCCTCGGCTGTTCAACCGTTTCCCCGACCCTGAGCTTATTATAAAAAACAAGAAAGGCGTCCTGCACACAATCTTCGGCATACTGTGAAAATTCTCCGAGCCGCACACGGCAGTATTTATAAATACTTTGAAAGTATTTTTCATAACATTCGCCGACGGTTTTGTCGGTCAGCAAACGTTCATCGACTTCCATGTGCAACCCTCCTTTATTTTTTCCCTTCATTAAGTAGTCAGCCGAAAATGAAAATATGACATAAATTTTTTATAAAAAAAAGACAGCCGCCGCATTAAAGGGAAAGTGCTTTAATGCGAGCGCTGTCGCAACCGTATTTATTATACATTATAATCCGTCATTTTTCAATAAAAAAGTGCCGTGACAGTCAATCGTCACAGCACATAATTATTTGATTACAGCAGACTTTCAAGTGTTACGGAATCGAAGTAATCATTTGTAATGTCGTTGAATTTCTCCCATAGAGGAAGCGTTTTACATTCTTTTTTTCTCGGACATTCCTCGGCGTTACAGGAAAGACAGGCAACGGGAGCAAGATCGCCCTCGGCGGATCGAAGTATCTCCCCCACCGTATATTCGGACGGATTTCTCGTCAGCTTATATCCGCCGCCTTTGCCGTGCACGCCCTCAACGAAGCCGCTTTTTACAAGCGACGGCATAATCTGTTCCAT
>USJJ01000155.1 GCA_900554995.1 uncultured Ruminococcus sp.
GACGCTCATGCCGGTCTTGACATATTCGAGGAACTCGTCGCCGAGAGAGTCAACGGCAACGATTGTGTTATCCGTCCAAACGTCGGAGAGGATAACGCCTGCGGCTGCAAGAGAGTCGATCGGCAGAGAGAAAAGCATTGCCGCCGGAGCCATATTAAGTGCGCAAACGGTGTAGAGAACCATACCGCCTGTTGTCGAACCGATGGTCTGGGGCAGGCAAAGTACCTTGCCTGTAAGATTCTTGCCGAATATGTCGGGATTGTTCTGGTCGGAGCCGATAACCTCATCCTTGCCGATGATCGGAATATCATGCATAAGGGCTGTTTTCTGGAATGTCGCAAGGGTGTTTACACCGTTATGAGAAACAACAGCCTCGCCCTTATTGATTGTGCCTGCTACAACAGGACGTCCTTTGAATGTCTTGCTCATAATCAAAAACCTCCCTTGACAGCGATCTTGGTGATATCGTCAGTTGTGAAATAACGTGCGGTTGTATATGTACGGAGCTTGTTTGAGCAGGTGATGACGTTGCTTGTGTCTCCGCCGCAAAGCGGGTTGTTCATATACATAAGCGGGCAAATGCAGGAAATGTTGATGCCGAAGCCGATGAGCTTGTTGTAAGCGGCAGAGTTCTCTTTCTTGAATCTGTCGAGAACCTCGGGAGCGGTTGTCATAACAGTGCGAAGACCGACCTTTGTCTTGCCCTGCTTTTTAAGCTCATTCTCAAACCTGTCAGTCCACTCGCCGAGCTGAGCATATGAAAGGTGAGGACAGCCGATGAAGCAAAGTTTCGGAGCTGCGCCCTTGTCCTTCCACATAACGGGATAGTTCCTGTAAACTCTCTCAAGCTCTGCATCGTCAATAACGTAAGTCTGAGCACCCTCGGCGATAAGGCTTTCGCCCTGCTCAACAGCCTCGGGAGTGAGATTTTCAATATGATAGAGTCCGACTGCACCGTTTGAAGCGGTTGCTGCGCCGAAATCCTTGAGATATGCCTTGGCATCGTCTGTGAGCTCTGTGCCGATCCACTTGTCAAGACCCTTGACGTAAGGAACGTCCTCCATAACCTTCATACCGATTGCCGAACCGAGAACCTGAGCCTCGGGAATCTTTGTGGTCTTAACCTCGATGATCCACTTTGCCTTTCTTCCCTCATCCGTGAGAAGATCGAACTCGGGAACCTTGCCGAGAATTGAACCGAACAGCTCGATAATACCTGAGTTGCGGTTACATCTTGCGCCGAGAACGGAGTTTGCAAATACAACAGCCGAGCTCTCTGCCCACGAAAGAATATCGCCCTTCTTCGGAGTATTGCCTACCTCGTCAAAATAGCAAGCACAGGTGAACGATTTGTCGCTCTTAAGACCGAGCTTGTTAAGCTGAACCTCGTAGGAATCCTGCATACCGTAAAGGATCTTGTTGAAGATCAATTTCTGGAGCGGATTGCATTTAACGTTTGCATAGTCGATAGGTCTCGGGTCAACGGTGAATCCCTCGTCAACCTTGAGTCCGCCCTTAATGAGCTCATCCATAATGGAGAACACGGGTTTGAGAACCGAAATACCGAAGCTCGTAACGAGATGTCCCTTTCCGTTAACGGGAACAAACTTCTCAGCTCCGAAAGCGTCACCGTAAAGAACAAGGGTTTTCATAACCTTTGCCATTACTTCGCCCTTTGAGCCGTGAAGAATCTCTTTTTCCTCGTCGGTCAGCTTCATTTTGTAGCTGAAGTTTTCATTCATAAGGTTTATCCTCCTTTTATCCTCATAAGCCTCCGTCACAGGCAGACTTATTGTTTCCGAACCTGCTCCCGATGCTTGCGTATTCGGAAGCTGTACATCCTTATTATAATTATATATGAAACTTTATCACATTTCAAGAGTTTGTTAAAGATTTGACTAAATATTTTGTTGAATATATTGTATATGTCTGCAGGATGTTTCACGGATCCTATAAGGGCTTTATTCCGTTGAAAAAAAGCACGCAAAAGCGTGCTTTTTCTGGTGCAGGAGAAGGGACTTGAACCCTCATGAACTTGCATTCACTAGAACCTGAATCTAGCGCGTCTGCCGATTCCGCCACTCCTGCAAAAAATAAAAGGCTCTAAATTTTACACGGTGAGCCTTCCGAGGCGGGGCAATCTGCCTAATCCGCATTTATGATTATACCATATAAAGATGAATTGTCAAGAAGTATCTTTCATTTTTATTCGGAGGTTGTCATAACGAAAAATTATGAGGCAAAATAGGATTTTTCTTTGTAACGTCTAAACCGGAGTGCCGCCGATGCACTAAAGCTATCTGAGTAACCTATTGGGGATATCTTGGAAATTTTGTAACAATTTTAAAGTATCCACTTGATTAAATCAAAACAGCAAAGTTTAAATGAGGAATCCAAACATCATTTAAACACAAACTGAACAAGGAGCATATAGCAAACCGTGCCGCCTGCAATTGAAAGGAGCATCTGTTTCTTCCAAAGGTGAAGGAGAACAACAACTATAATTGCTATCAGCTCGGGCAATCCGTGAGTTCCGGAAAGAATTTCAACATTTCTGAGGCAATAAACAACAAGCATTGCAAACACCGCCGCGGGCAGAGCCTTGCCGAGGTACTCAATAAATTTCGGTGTCTGACGTTTTTTTGACTGAAATACGGCGAACGGAAGAAATCTTGTAATAATCGTTGCAACTGCCGTAATTGCTATTGTTATGATCTGCTGCGTAACTGTCATTCCGGTCCGCCCCCTCTCTCAATCGGCTTACGCAATAATCCAAGAAGCAAAAGAATCAAAATCATTGTCGGAATCATAAACGAATCGGCGCCGAAGATGAGCAGGCATACTACCGATGCCAAAAGTCCGATCAGCGATGTGTAATGCTTCTTTTCTTTCATCAATTGATCAAGGAAAATTACAACAAACATCGCTGTCATAACAAAATCAAGACCCTTCGTGTCAAAGGGGATAAGTGAGCCGACAAGTCCGCCGATGAGAGAACCGTTGATCCAGTAGAGATGGTCGAGCAGAGTTACCGCTGTCATAAACCAACCCTTGTCAATTCCCTCGGGGATCTGTGCAGAGCAGTTGATTGAGAATGTTTCGTCGCACATTCCGAAAATCAGATAGTATTTTTTTATGCCGACATTTTTGTACTTGTCGAGCATTGACAGACCGTAGAAAAGATGTCTCGCTTGAATCATCAACGACATAATAAATGTCTGGATCGGAGCGAACGGACTGAGAAGCATCGACACGGCAACAAACTCAATAGAACCGCCGAAAACAATAATGCTCATTACAAGCGGATACCAAAAGCTGAACCCCGAAACGTTCATCAAAACGCCGAACGAAAATCCGAGGAAAGAAAAACCGGCAAGGATGGGTATTGTGTGCGGAAATGCGGCTTTAAAAGCGTCAATAATTACTTTCTTTTTTTTCATAATGTCACTTCTCAAACGTATAATTATTCATCGTGTTAAATATTGTAGTAATTTGTCGTTTTTTTGTCAATGTCAAAGAAATTCAAACTTTACAGCTTAAATTTAATAATATTATCTATTTAGCTTTTAAAATGTAACAATTGTTGTAAATGAATTATTATACAAAGAAACAGGCGACGCTGATGGACCTTATATATGAAAACGGCTGCATCTGAAAAACTGATGCAGTCGCCTTTTGAAATTTAATTATTCAACCGTGATTGTTGTTTTGAGAGTTTTACCACCCTTGGCATACGGGCTGTACGGCTTGATGCGAACGGTGTATGTTCCCGCCTCAAGCTTGCCGATATCGACCTTCATTCCGTCTGAAACGGTGCGGACATAGTTTGAAACAACGGTCTTTGACCAAACGTCTTTAACCAATCCCTTCGTGACGGAAATCTTGTAGTTTTCCGCTCCCCAATAAGCTGTTGCGTCGGGGAAGCTGAGAACAACATTACCCTCGTCGTTTCTCTTTGCCGTGATTGTTGCTCCCTCAGGGAACTGCGGAGCGGTATCAAGAGATTCAAGATTGCCCCACGTATATTTATGGGCGGATGGCTTGGTGCTGTTAACAAAATAATATTCATTTTTCTCGAAGAACTGATGATTTGCGAGATCCCAAAGCTGAAGTCTTGTGTTGCCGTTTGCGTCGACCTCAACAATCCAGCATGCACCG
>USJJ01000156.1 GCA_900554995.1 uncultured Ruminococcus sp.
TCTCTGATGAAGATTTTTATGTTTTTCTCATTGCTCACATTGCCAAGCATTACCGATTTGGCGGAACCGGAATCCGATCTCTCCTTGATCTTTATGTTTATGAAAAATCACTTACCGATCTCGATTTTAAATACATTGAGGGTGAGCTTGAAAAAATCGGGCTGCTTGTTTTTTATAAAAAAATAAATGCAATCACCTTTAACTGGTATTCGGGCAGCTTTGACGGCAAGTTTAACATAATGTCGGAATATATCGTATCGGGCGGAGTTTACGGAATAGAGGACACGTCGATGCAGAACAGCTATATTTTCGACCACATCGGCGAAAATATTCGTTTTCAAAAAGTCAAGACACTGTTCAAAATCATTTTCCCGTGCTACGACGAATTAAAAATCCGATATCCGTCGATTGAGGGCAAGAAATTCCTTCTTCCGCTGTTTTGGATAATCAGATTTTTTGACACTCTTTTCCGCAATCCGGATAATGCCGCTCAGCGTTTCAGGGATTCAAAGAAAATTATCGACATCGACGACGAAATGGTAGAAATACAAAAGAATTCAGGAATAGAAAAGTTGTGAATTTAATTGGTAGGTCTCGGCACAATAATCAATTCGGCGGCAATCGTTGTCGGCGGTATTTTCGGACTTCTGTTTGGAAAATTTATGAAAGAAAGAATACAGGACACTCTCCTCAAGGCGTGCGGTGTGTGCGTTCTCTTCATCGGAATTGCGGGTGCAATGGAAGGTATGCTGAAAATCTCGGGTTCGTCTCTTTTGTCAGGTCGCTCAATGTTCATCGTTGCGAGCATCGCTCTCGGCGCGGTAGTCGGCGAGATTCTGAACATCGAGCACGGATTTGAGCGTTTCGGCGAGTGGCTCAAGGTAAAAACCGGCAACGCAAAGGATAAGGGCTTTGTGAACGGTTTTGTCACAGCGTCACTGACCGTCTGCATCGGAGCAATGGCTGTTATCGGTGCTATCCGCGACGGTATCTCGGGAGATTACTCAATCCTCGTCACAAAAGCAATTCTCGATATGATAATCATAATGGTAATGACCTGCTCGCTCGGCAAGGGCTGCATATTTTCGGCGATTCCCGTTTTCGTTTTTCAGGGAATCATAACGGCACTGGCAAGGCTCATCAAGCCGCTTATGACAACTGCGGCACTGGCAAATCTTTCGCTCGTCGGCTCAATTCTCATTTTCTGCATCGGCGTAAACACCGTCTGGGACAAGAGAATCAAGGTCGCAAACCTCCTGCCCTCCCTTGTTTTTGCCGTTGCGATCGCTTTTCTGCCGTTCGATATTTAAGAAAAATTTAATAAAACAGCGAGGTAATTTCAATGTACGAAAAATTTGATCCGATAAAAAGCGCAGAACTTGTTCATCATTACATTACCAATATGTGCGATCCGGCTTATGACAATTTGCCGTACTGGCTTCTGTTGCCAAACAAAAAGCCTGCCGAAGCGGCTCACTGCCGTGTTGACGACGCTGAACTTGTAGGCTCGTGGTATGAGGGTCTGACGAATGCAATGCGTATGCTCGGCACAACAGACGGCGAAGATGTTAAGCAATCTCTGCGCCGCCACCTTATGAAATCATGGGGCGAGCATGGGCTGCGTTTTTGCGAAAAATATCCGTGGACACATACGGTTCACGCCTCTTTTCACGAGATGGGATATATCCTCCCGGCAATGAATCTGATAACCGAAGAATATCCCGACGATGACGAGGCGGAAAAACGAACATCCGAGCTCGTAAGAGGTATGCGTTCACTTGTTATTGAGCGCAAGGTATGCACCTTTTGGTCAGGCGATTATGACGAGGATGAGCCGATTTACGAATTTCCTAATGATGTCTATTTAAAGGAAGGCGGATTTGATCTCACCCGCCACACCGGCAGAGGTGAACAGGCAATCAGAAATGCCGTTTCGCTTCAGGCTCTTGTTCGCCGCTATGAATTAAAGGGCGATGAGGTTGCGCTCGACCTTGCGAGAGGACTTGCCAACTATGTTCTTGACACATCAAAGTATTTTAACTATAAAATGGAATTTTTCGGACACGTTCATTCGGCTATGTGGTTTGCCTGCGGAATTGTAAAGCTCGGCAGACTCACCGATGATGAAAGCTACATTAAAAGAGGCAAGGCGATCTACGATTATGTCCGTTCGCTTTCCTCGGACTTCGGCTGGGTTCCCGAATATGCACAGTGGCACCCCGTTGAGGAAGAGCACTGCGAAACCTGCTGTATCAGGGATATGATTGTCTGCGCCGACGAGCTTATTAAATGCGGATACAAGGAATATTGGAATGATATGAACCTATTTGCCCGCAATCAGCTTATGGAAAATCAGGTTCGGTACTCCGGCTACGTCGAGTGCGATAATTCAAGACCCGATAGCGACGGAATAACCTATCACGACATAGACAAACGAATGATCGGCGGATTTACAGGCGGAAGCGAGCCTAATTCAATTTCGCTTACCCGTTTTCGCTCAATCGCAGGCTGCTGTGTCGGCACAGCTCCCGTTGCGCTGAAAACAGTATGGGACGACGCAATAACAGATGATGACGGAATATTGACAGTCAATATTCCCTGTGACAAGGAAACCGATGAAATAAAAATGGAATCTTTCATTCCGAATGAGGGCAGGATTCGTCTGACAGCAAAGAAAAGTTGTGCGGTAGGCTTCCGCATATATGACTGGATGCGTGACTATACGGCATATCTGAACGGCAAAGAGATTGACGGAGCTTCGGCTCAGCTGAACAAAGATGATGTTCTTGAACTAAAATTCGACATAAGCACTGTTGAGAAAAAAGAAAATGTGCGCGGAATTGACTTTACGGTCTTCTGGCGCGGATGCGATGTCGTCGATCTAATGCCGAGAGGAGCGCACGTCAGACTTTATCAGCGCGATCTCTCTAAGCCGAAATATTATCCGACTCCCGTCGACGTGGGTTATACCGGTGCGGCAAACTACGGCCCGACTCAGCAAAAAAAATAAAATGAATTATGTCAAATGTGTCACAAATCGGAAAAAGCTATTGAATTTATCTTAATTTTTAGTTATAAATAAATTAGGGAGTCGATATTGTTCCCAAAATACAGTAAAAAGGAGACCAGCTATGAAAAAATTGCTCAGCATTACGCTTGCGATTGTTATGATGTTTTCAATCTCGATAATCGCTTTTGCGGCAGACAAGCCGGCAATCGAGCTTGACAGGGAGTACACGGTTACTTTGAAAAGCGGCAAGATGTCCTTTGATTTTATTGTACCGGAGGACGGAGCATATCGTCTCAGCGCATCAATACAATTCAAAGAAAAGGACTTTGGTCTTGCAAAAATTACAGTCGGTAATGACGAAAAAATATATTCTTCCGTTAGCTTGTATTTTATGGATGTTTCCGAGGATGAAAATATTTTCGATTTCTCCAATTTTGAGGACGATGATATTTTTATGGCAAAAAAAGGAAGAGAACTGGATGTTTCGGTTGAAATAGGCTTGTCTGATTCCGACGGTGCCGACACGGATTACACCGAGTCTACCGTAACTTTTAAAATCACAAGCATCAGTAATCTTTCCGAGATCAAAATAGGTAAATCTTACACCGTGAGAAACAAGGAATATTTCCTCTTCAAGCCGACCGAGGACGGGGTTTGCGATATCTGGTCTTATGAATGTCCGAACATTTCTGTTATGGATATGGACGGAAACATCTTATACGGCTCTATTGACCTCAACGGTTTCCCGGCCGACGTTCCTTTTGAGTATAAAGCAGGCGAGATTTATGGCATCTGCGTTGAAAGCAATTTTGACGAGGACGGCAACAATTTGGATTCCGTATTCCACGTTGTCGACGGCAAAACAATTTTTCCTGACGTAATCGAGCTTGATGATATCACAGTTATCAAGCGTAAAGACGAGATTGTTTTCCCGGATATATATCCCCTCGGTTCCGTATTCAGCTATGACGGACTTGAAGTTTCCACCGGCAATGAAAAAATTGCAACTGCCGAATATGACAGTGAGACCGGAGCAATTATTGTTCATGGTAAGCGTTACGGAAAAACAACTCTCACTGTAACCGAGCCGATCTCGGGTACAACGGCAGAGGTTGAGATTGAGGTTA
>USJJ01000157.1 GCA_900554995.1 uncultured Ruminococcus sp.
CAACGGCAACCTTGATGCTGTGCGTCTGCTGATTTGCCCACGCCGCCGAAAGTACGGGAATGGCACTGATTCCGAGCGTCATTGTGACTGTCGGAATGAGGTTTTTGAAGTCAAGAACCTCGTTGTAAATTCCGTAAATATATTTAACGATCTGTGAATCCGCAACCTTCATCGTTTCAAACTCGGTACCGTAAAGCGCATAGATAACGTCGGGCGCTTTTTCAACGGCGTATTTGAGCCGAGCCTGAATCGTTGCGGCGTCAATAAGATTCGTAATATTCGTAACAAGTGAGCTTGCCGCGATCGTCAATGCCGTCATAACTATAATTTTGGCAAGCGACGATCCGCTTGCGGGCTTAGGCGATGCAAGAAGCTCCGTTTTCGTAATTCCGTCACCCTTTATTTTGTGCCTGAGAATTAGATAAATCAGTCCGAGGATCGTTCCCGACGTAACTCCGAGAACGGCGGTCGTCGCCGCAAAGGGATATATTGCCGCAAGGGCGTCCTCCCTGGTTGCTCTGACTGCTCCGAACACAGGCTGACCTGCTTCAAACTTTGCAAGCTCGGCTTTAAGCAGTGCGTAGCTCGCACCGAGACCGACTATCAGCTTTCCGATAACCTCAATTACCTCCGAGACGGCAGTCGGCAGCATATTCTGCAAGCCCTCATAATAGCCCCTGTATGTCGACATACAGCAACAGAAAAATATCGACGGCGCTATTGCAAGCACACAATAGACATTTTCGACATATTTGACAATAAACCTTGTGTACGGATAAGCAATCAGAAGCAGCAGAACCGTTCCGATAGCTCCCATCATCACGAAAAGGCGGGCGGAAACCCGTCTTATCATCCTCACGTCACGAAAATGACCGAGTGACCGTTCCTTAGCAACAAGTCTTGAAACCGCAACCGGAAGTCCTGCCATTGAGATTGAATATAACGGGGTGTAAATTTCATAGGCTGTGCTGAAATATCCTCGTCCGACCTCGCCGATCAGCATTGAAAGCGGTATCTTGAAAAGTGCGCCGATGACCTTTACAAGGACCGTGGCGACAACAAGAATAAAAGCTCCGCTGAGAAGCGACTGAGACTTTACACCGGACTTTCCGTCAGCCATTATTTTTCCTCCCGTTCAGTACTGTTTATGCAAATGACGTACCAGTTTCAAAAGCCACCGCAAAAGCGGCAACGATTATTTTACCATAACATTCCTTATTTATCAACATTTTTTAGAGAATTTTATAAAAATTAGCCTTATATAAACTCTCTAAGCAGGGAATTGTCGGGTAATTTTGATAAATCTATAGGGCGAAGCCTTGAAAAATCCTTTTTAAGTTCCGTCGCAAGGGGATAAAATCTGCTGTCCTCCCCCACCGTGTTCAAAAGTTCAACCGCCTCATTTCTGAAAAGACAGGATTCATACGGGTGAAACGAATCAATTCTGAAGCGTGCATTCTTCTCAAACGGGAAGATATATTTTTCCTCACCCTTCAGAACCTCAGACCACTGAGAAAAGGTTTTTTCAACCGATGTGTTTCTGTAATGATAGTCCCGTATCATTCTGCGAATAAGGCGGAGATTTCTCTTGCTGAAAACCACATTGCCGTCGTCGTCCGTAATTCTTGACGAAACGCTGATATAGACCTTGTAAATGTGTTTTTCGTCAAGGCCCCGAGTGATGATCGGGTTAAGCGCATGAATACCCTCAACGATTATCATATCGTTTTTCCCGAGTTCAAGGGTTTTCATTTCATTTTTCCTTGTTCCGCTCATAAAGTCAAACTCGGGAATTTCAGCCTTTCTGTTCTCGATAAGATCGCTGAATGTCTGATGAATAAGATCTACGTCAAGTGCATTGACGTTTTCAAAGTCCTTGACGCCCTTTTTCGTCAGCGGAATGTCGGCAGCGTTGTGATAATAGTCATCCAAAGAGAGTGTGTACGCCGTCCTACCGCTTTCCCTTATTTTCTGCACAATTTTGCCCGCAGTTGTGGTTTTACCCGACGAACTCGGTCCCGCAAGCAGAACAATATCACAGTCGCAATCGGAAATAAAGCTATCAACGAGGGACGAAACCGAACGGTCAAAGCCGTCCTCCGCTGATTCGATAAATGCACCGACATCCGACGCAACACTTTTATTTATCTCATTTAAAGTACGGTATGCCATTTAGCACCTCTTTATCTTATCGTAAAACTCCTTTATCTGTTCCTTACGCTCTGCGATTACCTCATAACGTGAGTTGTATTCATACGGGTATTTATAATTGAAAATTCTCTCGATATTTCGGCTGTACGGATCCTTTAATTTTGTGACCGCACCTGCGCCGACAGCAAGTACCGTGTGGCACTCCTCCATCATAAACACATTGTATAGGCATTCAAAGCCGTCCTTGCACCAACCGACATTTTCAAGATTACCGAGAGAACGGGATTGTCTATACATATAATACGGTCGGTACCCTGCGCGATAGAACCTATTCTGAGCATATTCCAGCATTTTATTTGCAATTTCTCCGCTCTGCACGTCAACTCCGTGTGTAACAATGGTTGACGAACGCTTTAAAGCGAGCGTATGGAGCGTGATGTTCTCGGGATCCATCGCAATTGCCCTGTCAACGGAGTTGCAGAAGCTCTCGTATGTATCGTCTGTCAAACCTGCGATCAGATCCATATTTATATTATCAAAGCCGGCATCTCTCGCCTCGTCGAAAACACGGACAACATCGCCAACCGTATGACGTCTGCCGATCGCTTTCAGGACGTCGTCGTTAAAGGTCTGCGGATTTATGCTGATTCTGCCGACTCCCGCCGATTTGATAACTCTCAGTTTTTCGGGTGTTACAGTATCGGCTCTGCCTGCCTCAATCGTGTATTCACGCAGATGAGACAGGTCGAAATCCGAATTTATTTCGGCACAGATTTTTTCAAGCATCTCCGCCGAAAGAGTTGTCGGAGTGCCGCCGCCCCAATAAATCGATTCAAGCCTCAGACCGAGCGAATTTGCAATTTCAGCGGTCTGTCTTATCTCTTTGCAAAGATTCTCGACATATTCTGGCAGGAGCTTTTTGGCCTGAGCTATCGAATGGGAAACAAACGAGCAATAGTTACATCTCGTCGGGCAGAAAGGGATTGATACATAAAGGCTGAAACTCTTTTCGTCCGAGAGTGACATAATTCTCTCCTCGGCCTTCGCAACCTCATAGGCAAGCTCGGTCTTTTTTTCGCAGACAAGGAGCTTGTCCGTAAAATAATTTTTCGCGCCCTCGTCACCGTATTCGTTTATCAGCGTATTCATCAGCTTTGACGGTCTTACTCCCGTCAGAATACCCCATTTCGGAGTGTAGCCGCTGACTTCGGAAAGAAGTGAAAACAGCAGAATTGCCATTTCTCTCTCACAGTCATCATAATCGTCAACCGATTTTTCCCGTGTACCCGTCGTTCCGTGAATATTCACCGACACCCTAACCGTATATTCATCGCAAAGCTCGGTCACAACTGTTATATCGTCGAGCTCCTCACTGTCATCTCTGATAACGCGGATCGTCTCATATGGATAGAAAACCCGACAAAGATTCTCCATTTCGTAATGAAATCTGTGATTGACGATCCTGAGTATCATTTGAATCTCCTCATATATCTGTTTCTTCTTCGTTCATATTCCATAGTCGTGGCTCTGTTGTGACCGGGATAAATCGTATATTCGCCGGGCATTTCATAAAGCCGCTTGATTGAATCATACATATCATCGTCATTACCGCCGAAAAGATCTGTTCTTCCGACCGTCAGGCAGAAAAGCGTGTCTCCCGTAAAAAGAGTTCTATCGCTTTCGACATAGTAACAGACGCTGCCCTTTGTGTGTCCCGGGGTATGCATAACCCTGAAATCAAGACTGCCGAGAGTTATTACGTCACCCTCGTCTACCGTGATATCGGGGTCAATATTTTTTTGGGTATGCGGTGCGATACTGAACGCTATACTGAGCATCTCGTTTGTAAGGCAGGCGGCATCCTCCTTATGGATTACGACTTTCGCCTCGGGGAAAGCCTGTTTGAGGTCATATACGCCGAGAATGTGATCCGCATGACCGTGGGT
>USJJ01000158.1 GCA_900554995.1 uncultured Ruminococcus sp.
ATAATATTATTGACATATGCCCGAAATTATGCTATACTAAAAATACTGAAAAGGAGACACGGCTTATGAATTATTTAACATACTTACCAGTATTTGATAAACTGACGAAATCACAGCAAGACACGCTTACAAGCTCATCTTTTGTTCGTAAATTCGGCAAGGGTGAGCTCTTGCATAACGGTTCGCAGAATTGTACGGGACTGCTCCTTGTGCTCTCAGGTCAGATTCGTGCGTTTACTATATCCGACGATGGCAGAGAAATTACGATGTACCGCCTTTTTGAACGTGATATTTGCCTTTTCTCTGCATCCTGCATCATGAACAGCATTCAGTTTGATATTACCGTTACCGCAGAAAAGGAAACTAAAGTTTTAGTCATCCCGTCAGAAGTTTACAAAAGCATTATGGATGTTTCCGCACCGCTTGCCAATTACACAAACGAAGTTATGGCAAGCCGATTTTCAGATGTAATGTGGCTTATAGACCAGGTGATGTGGAAAAGCTTTGATAAAAGACTTGCTGATTTTCTTTTGAATGAGGCAAGCATCGAAGGCACTAACATTCTTAAAATCACCCACGAAACAATCGGCAATCACTTAGGTAATCCCCGTGAAGTGGTAACACGAATGCTAAAGTATTTTGTGAACGAAGGGTTTATATCACTCTCCCGCGGAACGATTGAGATTATAGACAAAGACGGACTTGAAAAGATTATAGTTAGATAAAACAAAGCGTTGAGTTTCTTAAATAAAGGAATTCTCAACGCTTTTTCTTTTCTGTCCTTTTAATCATCCATTCCGCAGGGGGTGGATTTTTTATTTAACGCTTTATCATTACGGACTGCATCATAGAATCGGAAACCACCTGCAAAATTATATGCATCAAAACCGTTACCCATTAAAATTCTGCTTGCAATATAGCTTCTCAATCCACTTTGGCAGATAACATACACAGGCTTGCTCCTGTCCAGCTCACCTATACGTTCACGCAGTTCATCAACGGGAATATTGATAAATCCCTTCACATGCCCCATGCTGTACTCCATTGGTGTACGTGTATCAAGAAGTGTAACACTCCCGTCACGAGGAAGCGTTTCATCCTCCTCGTAATACCATTGTTTTACAATGCCGTTTTTTATGTTTTCAATGATATAGCCTGCCATATTCACAGGATCCTTTGCAGAAGAAAACGGCGGAGCATACGCAAGGTCAAGCTCGGTAAGCTCGTATGCCTTCATATCGGCACGGATAGCGGTTGCAAGCACATCAATCCTCTTATCGACACCGTCAAAGCCTACAATTTGTGCACCTAAAATGCGGTAGCTTTCTTTTTCAAACAGCACTTTCATAGTCATCATTTTACCGCCGGGATAATATCCTGCGTGACTCATCGGCGAAAGAATGACCTTATCTGTAGCAATACCAAGGGACTTTGCGGTTTTTTCGTTAATACCCGTAGTAGCAGCAGTCATGTCAAATATTTTGATGACGGATGAGCCCTGTCCGCCGGTATAATGGCTGTCACCGCCGCAGATATTATCGGCGGCAATTCTACCCTGCTTGTTTGCAGGTCCGGCAAGAGAGATGAGTGTGTCCTTATCCGTTACAAAATTTTTGATCTGCACCGCATCTCCAACCGCATAAATGTCAGGTATAGATGTTTCCATTTTGTCATTGACCACAATACTGCTTTTTATTCCGAGTTCCAAACCCGCTTCTTTCGCAAGTGTGGTTTCGGGAGCGACGCCGATTGCCATTACAACCATATCGGTATGAAGTGTCGGAGCACTTTTGAATTTCACATCAATACCGCAATCGGTATCGGCAAAACCTTCAACCATAGTATCAAGCATTAGATGGATACCGTTTTTGAGGATTTCAGCATGAATAAACGATGCCATATCCCTGTCAAACGGAGCCATAAGCTGATCCGCCGCTTCCACGAGCGTTACATCTATTCCGAGTTCACGCAGATTTTCCGCAACTTCGATTCCGATAAATCCTCCACCGACAACAACTGCCGATTTCGGATGATGCTTATCCGTATATTTCTTGAGTCTAAGCGTATCCTCAACAGTGCGCAGGGTAAATATCTTATCGCTGTCAATACCGTCAAACCCCGGCTTTATCGGCTTAGCACCGGGTGAGAGCACGAGCTTATCATAACTCTCGGTAAGGATTTTACCGTTTTCAAGATTTTTTACGGTAACGGTTTTGCTGTCAGGATGAATTGCCGTAGCTTCATGATGAACATTCATCTTAACTCTAAAACGCCTCCAAAAGCTTTCAGGCGTCTGCAAGGTTAGATTATTTTCTTCTTCAATGGTGCCGCCGATGTAGTACGGCAGACCACAGTTAGCGTATGAGATAAATCCTGAACGCTCAAAAACAACGATTTCCGCTTGTTCGTCAAGCCTGCGTATTCTCGCCGCCGCAGTAGCGCCGCCTGCAACACCGCCTATAATTACAACCTTCATTTATTTTACCACCTTTCCACGGTAGCTGCTGATGCCTCCGATATTTTTTACATTTGTGTAACCAATTTGCTTCAAATAGGATACAGCTTGTCCGCTTCTACCACCGCTTAAACAATACACATAAAGCGGTGTGCTTTTGTCCTTGACGGTATTCTCAACGGAAGAAATTCTATCAAGAGGTATGTTGACGCTTCCGTCAATGTGCCCGTCACGGTATTCCTCTGCCGTCCTAACATCAATCAATACAGCTCCGTCGTTTGTTTCGTATTCCGCAACACCGGTGTTGATGTCGGCGGTGTTGCGTAAGAAATTAAACATTCCCATCTTTTTTCTCCTTACAGCATTGCTTCAATTTGCTCTTTCGGTCTGTAGCCCACGACCTGATTCTCGAGCTTTCCGTTTTTGATCACAGCAAGCATCGGGATGCTCATTACCTGAAACTGTGCCGCAAGCTCCGGCTGTTCGTCCACATTGATTTTACCGACCTTAACATCGCTTCGCTCATTTGCGATTTCCGATACGATCGGACCCACCATACGGCAAGGGCCGCACCAATCGGCATAGAAATCGAGAAGTACAGGTTTATTAGAATTCAAAACTTCGCTTGCAAAATTTTTTTTATTAATTTTAATGACAGACATCTTCGTGTCCTCCTTTGTTTTATTGTGTCTTTATTTTAACCGATTTGAAATCAGAGTTCTGTGATGTTATCACTTACCTCTTTTTCTGTTTCTTAATTTGCAGATTGCCTGTGTCATTGTTCCCATCGGGCAGAAAGCGCACCACGTTCTCGGCTTAAAGAAAATCATAACAATAAGACCGATTAGAAGCGATGTAAGCATCAGGCTGTAAAATCCGAAGCTGAACTGTGCCACCCAATCCGGGAATATACTTTCCGAATATGTCCATCCCCACGGAATACGGAATGTCCAAAACAGTTTGATTGCTTCACGCAGATTTTCCGAACTGCTTGCCACAAGGTAGGTCTGAAAAACCATATTGCCGAACATGGCAAGGAAAAATATCAAAAAACCATATCGAAACCATTTGGATGCCATCCATTTCGGTGTTGGCTTGTTTCGGGAGCATTTGAGATCTCCGCCCAGCTTACAATAGAGTTGCCCTCTGCCGCAAAGGTGGTTGCAGAAAAACTTGTTACCGCCAAATGCAGCGAGTATGAGCGGCAACAGAAAATCAACCATACCGAGCCAAGCAAACAGAATATTGAAAAAACCGAGTGCAAAATATACAATGGACCATATCCATAAATAGTCATACCAATGCTTTTTCTTTGTTTTCATATGTTCACCCTGCTTTCCATTGTAATACTGTTTGCCGGGCAAACCTTTTCGCATTTTCCGCATCCTACGCATTTGTCTTGTGCAACCTTTGCAAAACATCCTTTATGTACCTTTATTGCCCCTAACGGGCAAATGTTTTCACAAGCACCGCAGGCAACGCAAACTGACTTATCTACTATTGAATATCGTTTAGACGCCATCCTTATTCCTCCGATTAAAATTAGCTTATTATATTTTACTACGGTATTTGATGCTGATATTACTTTTCCTTGGATCTGAATA
>USJJ01000159.1 GCA_900554995.1 uncultured Ruminococcus sp.
TTCTCAGCAGGTATTTCAAAAATCGAAATCGAACGTGATGACAAGCGCGTAAGACTTCATATCCACTGCGCAAAGCCGGGTATGGTGATCGGACGCAACGGCAGCGAAATTGAAAAGCTTCGCGCCACTTGCCAGCAGATGCTCGGCAAGCCGGTTCTTATCAACATTGTTGAAATAAAGAATCCGGACGCTAACGCTCAGCTCGTAGCCGAAAATATTGCGGCTCAGCTTGAAAAGCGTATTTCCTTCCGCCGCGCTATGAAGCTCTCCATAGGCAGAGCTATGCGTCTTGGCGTAAAGGGTATAAAAACTCAGGTTTCGGGTCGCTTGGGCGGCGCTGAAATCGCAAGAAGCGAGCAGTATCATGAGGGAACAATTCCGCTTCAGACCCTGCGTGCCGATATCGACTACGGTTTTGCCGAGGCAAACACCACCTACGGTCGTATAGGCGTTAAGGTTTGGATTTACAAGGGTGAGGTTCTCGCTGATAACCGCAAGGTTAAAAAGGAAGGAGGCGCCCGCTGATGTTAATGCCTAAAAGAGTTAAATACCGCAGAGTTCACCGCGGACGTTTGACCGGTACCGCTTCACGCGGCATCACCGTAACACACGGCGATTTCGGTCTTCAGGCTTTAGAGCCGGCGTGGATCACCTCTAACCAGATAGAGGCTGCGCGTATTGCAATGACCCGTTACATTAAACGTGGCGGTCAGGTTTGGATAAAGATATTCCCCGATAAGCCGATAACCGAAAAGCCGGCTGAGACCCGAATGGGTTCAGGTAAAGGCTCACCCGAGTACTGGGTAGCGGTTGTTAAGCCCGGTCGCGTAATGTTCGAGATCGGCGGCGTTAGCGAGGAATTGGCTCGCGAGGCTATGCGTCTCGCCGCAAACAAGCTTCCTATTAAGTGCAAGTTTGTAACAAAGCAGGAAATGGGTGGTGAGCAGTAATGAATGCAAAGGAAATCAGACAGAACACTTTGCCGGAGCTGAATGACCAGTTGACAAAGCTTAAAGAGGAATTATTTAATCTGCGTTTCCAACTCGCCATTAACCAGCTCGACAACCCCATGCGTATAGCTGCCGTTAAGAAGGATATCGCCCGCGTTAAGACAATCATTCGCGAGAACGAGCTTAAAAACGACAGCACCAACGCTTGAGAGAGGGAGGAAAGGCTAAATGAGCGAAAGAAACCTTCGTAAAACAAGAGTGGGCAGAGTTGTAAGCGACAAGATGGATAAAACCGTTGTAGTTGCCATTGAGGACAACGTTAAGCACCCGCTTTACAAGAAGATAATCAAAAACACTATCAGACTCAAAGCTCATGATGAGAACAATTCCTGTGGCGTAGGCGACAGAGTTCTTATTATGGAGACCAGACCACTCTCCAAGGATAAGCGTTGGCGCGTGGCGGAAATAATCGAAAAGGCTAAGTAGTCTACAAGGAGGAAAACACTGTGATACAACAACAGAGTTACCTCAAGGTTGCCGACAATACGGGTGCTAAGGAAATTATGTGCATCCGCGTTCTTGGAGGCTCCAGAAGGAGGTATGCCAACATTGGCGACGTCATCGTGGCTTCTGTTAAAAAGTCCGATCAGGGTTCTTATCTTGCTATGGATCCTCAGACGATACAGCTGCTCATTGCTTCGCTCAATGAACAGATAGACAGGGTAAAGGACGTTATTCCGACACCGATAGTTCTGACATCTCCTATCGTCAGAATTTATTTCAAAAAGCTTGTGGATCAGTTTATCCCGAATATTACCGTGCTTTCCTTCAGCGAAATTGACAACTCGGTCCAGATCCAGGCTGTCGGAAACATAGCTCTGGACGATAAGATACCGCAGGCGTGAAGGGAGTGAGTTTTGTGCCTGATATGACTTCTGCCGAAAAGGCTGAAATGCTTAGGCGTTACAAGGAAACGGGCGACAAGACTCTTAGAAACAACGTTGTTATGGCGTATATGAACATAGTTCGTTACGTCGCTGTTTCCACACGCAATATGTATGCAAAATATGCTGACAGCGAGGATATTGTCAATGAGGCAACTATCGCTCTTATGTCTGCAATAGAAAGCTTTGACTTTTCCAAAAACGTTAAATTTGAAACCTATGCTTCAATCAAGGTAAGAGGAGCGGTAATAGACTTTATCAGACGTCAGGACATTGTTCCGAGAAATGTCCGCAGGTTCGTTCATGAATATGACGCTGCCTATGCGGAGCTTTTCTCAAAGCTGGACAGAGAGCCTACCGATGATGAGCTTGCCGCACATATGCAGATACCGAAAAATAAGTTTGAAAGCTGCGTTGCAAAGGCGGCTGCGGCTCAGACCCTTTCCTTTGAGGATATGGTCATAAACAATAATTTCGATATGCCCGATGAGGTGTCCGAGGACGGCGTATGGTCGGCGGAGGCATCTTTATACCGTGAAGAAAAGCTTAAATATCTCGCAAAGGCAATTGCCTCATTAAAAGAAAAGGAACAGCTTGTAATAACCCTTTATTACTACGAAAAGCTTAAATTTTCAGACATCGGCAAGGTCCTTGAGGTTTCCGAATCAAGAGTATGCCAGATACATTCGCAGGCAGTTGCCAAAATAAAAAAATATATGGCCGATTATGTCGGCAGACAATGAAAGGATAGATAATATGCTCAGAGGTTACTACACAGCCGCTAACGGTATTATAAACGAGCAGCGTATTCTTAACGTTATCACCAACAATATGGCTAACGTAAAGACAGCCGGATACAAGACTGACACAGCTATCCCTACAACCTTTGCGGAAGAAATGATACTTATAAACGGCAAGTCAAATGCAAATACAGGTACTATAAGATACAGAACTCTCGATATGACCTATTCAAGTCTGGAGCAGGGCTCTTTTGAAAACACAGGTTCAAGGCTTGATATGGCTCTTATCGGAAATGTTTATTTCAACATTGAAAGCCGCAAAACAGGGGAAACTCTTCTCACAAGAAACGGTCAGTTTTCAATTGACGCCGAGGGCTATCTTGCTTTAGGTTCATCGGGACGTATTCTTGATGAGAACGGTGAGCCTATACAGCTTGGCACTGCTGATTTTACCGTTTCAAAGTACGGTACTGTAACAACAGATGACGGCAGGACTTTTAACCTCGGACTTACATATATTGCCGCAAACACCGATGTTGAAAAGGTGGACGACAATATGTTCAGGACATATGACAATGCGGCTGTCGGAAATATTCCCGCAGATGAAGAATATGAAGTACGTCAGGGCAGCTATGAACGCTCAAACGTTGATATTGCCGATGAGACCATTAAGGCTATGGACGCACAGAATGTCTTTACAGCCTGCAGCACAGCCCTTAAGATCATAAACAGCGTAAATCAGATCGCTGCAAACGATCTTGCAAAAATATAAATTAAAGCGAAAGGATAGTCGATATGAGTAAAATCGGATACCATACCGCCGCATCAGGCGTTATAAGCTATCAGACAGCTATGGATATTACCGCTAATAACCTTGCCAATGTTAATACAAACGGTTTCAAGGCTTCAAGAGCTTCCTTTGCTGACCTTATTTACACCGAACGAAATACTGACAATGAGGAAGTACAGTTCGGTCACGGTTCAAGAGTTGACAAGACTGACCTTATGTTTGAGCAGTCACAGGTGCGTTCAACGGGACGTGAGCTTGACTTCGCTGCTCTGGACGAGGGATTCTTTGCCGTTGAAACTCCTGAGGGAGATATTCGCTACACAAAGGACGGTGCTTTCTATCTCAGCGCAATGGAGGACGGAACATACCAGCTCTGCGACTCCAACGGCGGCTTTATCCTTGATTATGACGGAAACAGAATTACCGTGCCTTTCATTGAGGGTACATCGGATATTGACTCCGTATCCCTTAAAAATATGATAGGTACATACAAGTTTGAAAATCCTTACGGTCTTGACCAGATAGGAAACAATTATTTTGAAGCAAATCTTTCAAGCGGCGCTGCCGCTGCCGATGATACTGTTACAAAAAAACAGGGTTATCTTGAAGCGTCATCAACAAGCGTTGCAAAC
>USJJ01000160.1 GCA_900554995.1 uncultured Ruminococcus sp.
AAATTCAGGAAAACAGAGAGTGGACAACAGCGGAGCTTGAAAAGCTCGGCTTCACCGTTCTCCCGTCAACGGCGAATTTCATCTTTGCAAAGTCGGACAAAATCAGCGGCGAGGAGCTTTATTTAACGCTCAAGGAAAAGGGAATACTTATCCGCCATTTTACAAAGGAGCGCATTTGCGATTATAATAGAATCACAATCGGCACAGCCGAGCAGATGAAAATCTTTATTAACGCAGTAAAAGAAATTATTGATTGAAATATGCAGGAATTTTTAGATATTGTTGATGAGAACGGAGAGCCGACAGGCAAGACGGTCGAAAGAAAAAAGGCGCACGCCGAGGGAATACGGCACAGAACCTCCCACGTATGGCTTGCAAGAAAAAGGAACTGCAGGGTAGAGATACTTATGCAAAAGCGAGCCGAAAATAAGGATTCATATCCCGGCTGTTATGACATTTCAAGTGCAGGTCATATCCCGGCAGGCGATGGCTTTGAAGAATCGGCGGTCCGTGAGCTTCAAGAGGAGCTCGGTGTAAAGGCAGACGAAAGTGAGCTGATTTACTGCGGTGACAGAAATGTTCAATGGGACGATGTGTTTTCGGGAAAGCCGTTTCACGACAATCAGTTTTCAAGAATATTTCTTCTTTGGCGCGATATGGAAGAGAATCAATTTACACTTCAAAGGGAAGAACTTGAAAGCGTAAGATGGATTCTGTTTGATGAGTGTGTTGACGGAGTTTTAAATAATAGCTTTAAAAATTGCATAGCTATGGACGAGCTTATGATTCTTAAAAAGGGTATTGAAAAAACAGAAAGGATGTTTTCGGATGAGAACGGGAAATATCGACAGAAAGACAAATGAAACGGATATCCGCTTGAGCATTGACCTTGACGGAAGCGGCAAGGCTGACATCGCAACGGGCTGCGGATTCCTTGACCACATGCTGAATCTTTTTGCACGTCACGGCAGATTTGATTTGACGGTAAAGTGCGTCGGCGATACCTACGTTGATTATCATCACACGGTTGAGGATATCGGAATAAGTCTCGGCAAGGCATTCAAAGAGGCTCTCGGCGACAAAAAGGGCATAGTCCGTTACGGCGATACGACCCTGCCGATGGATGAGTCGCTGATTCTCTCTGCCGTTGATATTTCGGGCAGGGGCGGACTTTATTATTCTCTTGAAATTCCGACTGAGAAGGTCGGTGATTTTGATACCGAGCTTGTCGAGGAATTTTGGCGTGCCTTTGCGTGCGATGCAGGTATAACTCTTCATATTCGCCGGCTTGCCGGCAGCAATTCTCATCATATCATTGAGGGCTCGTTTAAATCGGTTGCAAGAAGTCTGCGCACGGCTGTAAGCATCGACAGAAAATTTGCTGATGAAATTCCGTCAACGAAGGGGTTGCTTTGATGATAGCGATAATTGACTACGGAGTCGGCAACCTTTTTTCCCTGTGTTCGTCCTTGTCAAGCATAGGTGCGCAGGCGGCTGTAACCTCCGATATTGAAGAAATAAAATCTGCCGACAAGCTCATTCTTCCGGGCGTCGGCGCATTTGCCGATGCGGCGCAAAAGCTCCGTGACAGCGGTATGGAAAGGGTTGTAAAGGAGCAGGCAGCGGCAGGCAAGGATATTATGGGAATCTGCCTCGGAATGCAGCTTCTTTTTGAAAAAAGCTATGAATACGGCGAACATCAGGGGCTCGGATTACTCAAAGGATCGGTTATTCCGATGGAGGGCACAATCCCCGAAAGACTGAAAATACCGCATATCGGCTGGAATGCATTGCATTTTGCAAAGCCGAGCGGACTTTTTAAATATATCAATGAAAACGACTGTGTTTATTTCGTCCATTCCTATTATGCGACGGATTGCGGTGACAGCGTGATTGCAACAACGGAATACGGAAAAGAAATGACAGCTGCCGTGGAGCTCGGCAACATCAAGGGATGCCAGTTTCACCCCGAGAAGAGCGGTAAGGTCGGTCTTGCTATTCTAAAGGCTTTCTGCGAGGGATAAAAAGGATTCTGAAAGGAACGGTTATACAGATGATAATACTTCCTGCAATAGACTTGCTTGACCGCAAGGCGGTCAGACTGATAAAAGGCGACTACAACCGGGTGACGGTTTACAGCGATTCACCGCTTGAGGTTGCCGAAAAATTTAAATCACTCGGCGCAAAATATATTCATATGGTTGATCTCGACGGTGCAAAATACGGCACGACTCCGAATATGGATATTGTTGCCGAGGTTGCCGAAAAAACGGGGCTGTTTGTTGAAATCGGCGGCGGAATCCGCAGTATGGATACCGCAAAAGAATACATTGATGCGGGCGTGTCACGTGTCATTCTCGGTACGGCGGCGATCTGTGACGAGGATTTTCTGAAAGAAGCCGTCAAGGCTTACGGTGAAAAAATCGCCGTAGGTGCAGATGTCAAGGACGGTAAAATTGCCGTTAAAGGCTGGCTTGAACAGTCCGATGTTACCCTCGATGAGTTCTTTATGAAGATGCAGAAGCTCGGAGTCAAGAATATAATCTGCACGGATATTTCCCGTGACGGCGCAATGAGGGGCACAAACCTTGAGCTTTACCGGGAGCTTTCCGCAAAATATTCGCTCGATATCACCGCCTCGGGCGGAGTTTCGAGTATTGAGGATGTCAGAGAGCTTCGAAAAATGAACCTTTACGGCGCAATAATCGGTAAGGCGTATTACACGGGAGCGGTTGACCTTAAAGAAGCGATCGAGGTGGCAAAATGATTACGAAAAGAATTATCCCCTGCCTTGATGTAAAAAACGGCAGAGTCGTCAAGGGCGTAAATTTCAAGGAACTTTCCGATGTTTCTTCGCCCGTCGAGCTTGCAAAATATTACTCCGACAACGGTGCGGACGAGCTTGTTTTTTACGATATAACGGCGTCGTTTGAGGAAAGAAAACTATTCACGGATATTCTCCGTGAGGTTGCAAGTCGAATTTTCATCCCGCTGACGGTCGGCGGCGGAATAAACACCGTTGATGATTTTGACAGAGTGCTGAAATGCGGAGCCGATAAGGTCAGCGTAAACTCCGGAGCAATCAAAAATCCGGAGCTTATCCGTGAGGCGGCGGAGCGCTACGGCAATCAGTGCGTTGTTATTTCTGCCGATGTTAAGCGGGTTAACGGTGAGTTTCACGTGTTCGCCAAGGGCGGACGTGAGGACACGGGTATGGAAGCGATCGGTTGGATAAAGCGGTGCGTCGAACTCGGAGCAGGTGAGGCGGTAGTCAATTCGATTGATACCGACGGTGTGAAAAAAGGATTTGATATCGAGATGCTCAAGGCGGTTTGCAACGCCGTTAATGTGCCTGTTATTGCTTCGGGCGGAGCAGGCGGAATAGGCGATTTTGTTGATCTGTTCCGAGAGATCCCCGATATCGATGCAGGGCTTGCCGCTTCAATTTTCCACTTCGGCGAGGTTGCGATTCCCGATTTGAAAAAGGAATTGAGAAAAAATAATATCACAGTGAGGTTATGATTATGCTGAATATAGATGAGCTTAAATTTGACGAAAAAGGTCTTATTCCTGCCGTTGTTGTTGATTCGATAACGAAAAAGGTGCTGACCGTTGCATATATGAATAAGGAGAGCCTTAAAATCTCAATGGAAAAGGGCTTGACTTGCTTCTGGAGCAGATCAAGACAGGAACTTTGGCTCAAGGGCGAGACCAGCGGTAACTATCAGCACATTGTCAGCATTACCGCCGACTGCGACAATGACGCACTTGTTGTTGCCGTTGAAAAGGACGGTCCTGCGTGCCATACGGGCAGTGATTCCTGCTTTACAAAGCCTGTCTATCAGAGCGATGATTTGCAGGAATTCAGCTTGCAAGGGCTTTATGACCTGCTTGTCGGCAGGAAAGAGGAGAAGCCCGAAGGCTCATATACAACCTACCTTTTTGAAAAGGGAATCGACAAAATTCTGAAAAAGGTCGGTGAGGAGTGCACCGAGGTTATAATTGCAGGTAAGGCGGACGATAAGAAGGAGACGATCTACGAGCTTGCCGATCTT
>USJJ01000161.1 GCA_900554995.1 uncultured Ruminococcus sp.
GGTTTTGCGATCGTTATTGACCAGCTGATGGCAGCACTTTCCAGACAGAAGATCGAAATTCCGGTACAATATCAGAACGAACTTATTATTTATGATTCGAAAATGCGCAGTGAGGCGATCAAAAAGGCGATGGAGCTGCTCCGCCGCGTCGGTCTTGCCGTCCTTGTTGACGTCACCGAGTTTTGCACTTGAATTTGAGGCAACCTTGAAATTAAGAACCGCCTTTGAACAGTCAAACGTCTGATTGTCCGCATAAACCATCATTTCTTTGCTGTTGATTTCCTCTGTTTTATAGATCGCACAGAAGAAGTAGCCTGTTTTATAGTTCTTATCTCTTCTTGATTCGACGGGGAGAATTATCTGTCCCGTTGATCCGGGCTGTGCGGATTTTGAAACGTCGAATGTGATAGTGATAAGCTCCTCGTTTATACTTCCTACTGTCGTTGACGTCATCATAACGTTCGGCGTCATTGTAACTCGGAGAAAATGATGATTCTTCTTAAATTCGGCGAGCTTATCGGCGCTGTAATTCGGCCAGCCCTGATTCAGATTGTCGGGGTGAGCGTCGTTCCAGTCTGTGTAGGTTGACCAAGTCTTTCCGCAAACGCCGTAGAGCTTTCCGTTCTTGTTAAACTCTCCGTTGCGTGAACCGGTGAACATATTTGAATTATAAAAAATCTGCAAGCAGGTGGGTCCGATATAATAGTTGTTCGCAAGGCGAAGAGTAACCTTGACTGCGTCACCGGGTTTAACGGTTATCGTGTTGTTTGAATTGTAAGATGTTCCATTGACGTTTGCGGTCAGTGTCCACGTCGCCTTGTATGTCGGTGCAGCATCGGCGAATACGAAACAGCACGATGCTATCATAACAACCGACAAAATGATACATAAAATCTTTTTCATTATAACCATCCTTTCATCGCATTACAAGCGCAATAACGAAACCGGCAATTGATGCGGCGAGAACTGCCGCCGATGCAACGATTCCGAGTATGCCTTTGAGATTGTTGTCCGCCTGCTTTTCCGCAGCGGATTCCTCTTTAGTGTTACCGATCCTTTCGTAATCATAAAGAAGAGTGAGCAGCTTATCGGTGCATACCTTTGAAAGCTCCTTTGCGCTTTCTCCGTCCTCGACGGATACAATGCAGGTTTTTGTTCCTGTCTCATTTGCAATTGCAATGCAAACGCAGAGTGAATCACTTCCGTCGGGAACATAGGGGTCGGATATGTATGCGCCAAGGTCGGTGTGATTATTCTCACGAACATTTCTTGCGGCGTTGACGGCAAGCGTTTTAATGTCACCGTCGCTCGGAAGCTCGTAATTCATATCAATTACAAACGCCGAGGAATCCTTTTTTGTAAGGAAGGATGTCAGGTAGTCTGCGGCATCATTGCCGATAAGGGCAACCTTAACCGAATCGTCCGTGAGCTTTTTTACCGTGCGTGCGAGCAGGGTACGGTGGCGTTTTTTGAGGGCTGTTGCGGCAACATACGGTTCACTGAGTTCGGCAAAATAATCGTAAAGCGAGCTTAAAACGATCTCCTGAGCCTTAACGTCCTCGACAGGCATATATATTATGTGCTGACCGCCCGATGTGAGAGCAAAACCGCAGTTTATGTAATCATCGGTCGGCAAAATTGTTGCCGACTCGGGATAGCTGATGTTGGCGTTGTATACATTCTCCTTGATCTTCTTAGAATCGAGTCTGTTTTTGAGAGCGGATGCAACTTCACCGTTTGTAACCGGCTTCATATCAAGTGCGGCACAGAGCAGCTTTTTTGTGGTGTTATACATTGTCGACTGAACGGCAACGAGAACAATATCGGCGGCAAGCAGGCTCTGCGAAATAGCGACAAGCATCCTTTTCTGCGACGTAAATTCGGAGAATCCGTTACATTCCGGAAAGAAGTCCTTAACACATTGAAGAATGTGATTTTGACCGTCCTCCGCCTCTGCGGAAGCCTGATTGCAAAGTGAAAAAAGTTTTATATCCATTGTTTTGCACCTCTGAAGAATTAATCAAGCGTAAATCTTTTTGAATCGACAAACGGATTTTCGCCACCGTTGGCGTCATACCACGCCTGCGGAAATTTTTGATTTTCATTAACTTTTACCTTTGAAACATCGACCTCATCGCTTTCTCCGTCCCTTACACGCCGAGCCATAACGACAAAACGTGAATCTTCAAATTCATAGCAGCAGGTGGAGAGTGTGAGAATCTTGTCCGTGGGCTTTATATCAACGCTGTCGTTTGTATAGTACGAGCGTGATTTTACGTCTGCAATAAATTCATTGAATTTTTCGTCGGACGGAAAATTAATCGTTCTGTACGGGAATGTGTAGCCGTTATCCTGATAATCATAGATGTTCACGATAAAGGCGGCGAATATCTTCCAGTTTCCGTCCTCGTATATTGTGTTGAATTTCAATGTCGGGTATTCCTTGTAGTTTTCAACATCCTTGTAATAATTGAGATGACCGAAAATCTGACCGTCACGCATTTTGTGACCGTATATAATTGTATTCGTGTCAAGCTCCTCAATATTGTTTCTGTAATCGACAAACAGTGTTCCGTATACTGAATATTCTCCGTTGAAGTTAGTTGTCAGGTACGTCTCATTATCGTCGCATTGAACGACCTTCATATCGTCCTTGTCGAGCAGGGGAATCCTCAAAAGACCGACAAAGTCGTCGTTCGTTTTCAGAAGATCCTTATATTTTGCAAGGATATGCTTTGATTTATTGGCGAGCATAGTTGTTTCTGTATTGCTTTCGTCAATCGAGGGCGTTTCGGAAACGTTTTTATTTTTATAAGGCTCGACAACATAATATTTGATAAGGTACGCCGAGCAGGCGATGAAGCATATCACCGACAGACCCAGCAATGCCTTTCTCAGAAAAGAGAGAAATGAAGTTTTCAAATCCTTTTTGTTCATTCTTTATCCCTTTCGGATTGTTTATTATTCATCGGGAGTAAAAACGCTCGAAACTTCGAGATCGGTGTTTCTCTTTATTCCGTCATCGGCGCTTTCGTTAAGGTAAACAACACGGGTGTTAGTGTTATATGTCGGATCGCTTTCGGCAGCATTTTCAGCTTTTTCTTCCTCGGCATTGACAATGTCTTCGAGAGAGCCGATGTCGATATCGTCAAACGAAACCGCATCGTTATCAAATTCGCTCTGCGCCGTACCGAATGCCGACTTCGTCGATATTGTAGCAACGCTTGTGATAGGATCGGCTTTAAAGCTCGGGGCACTCCTGAATTCGTCCTGCTCATTCTTTTTTGAGACCTTACCCATAACGAGCGGATTGAAATCCTCGTTCCTGATGCTTTCGTCCTCGTCGGCAGTGCCGAATCGTTTAACGAGATCGTCAAAAGACTTGTCCTGTATATAATCCGTGATATCATCGTTTTCAAGTGCAAGTGCAGCATCGGGAACGATAACCGGATCTTTGTTTTCTTCGTTTGCCAAGGGATCACCGCTTTCTTAGTGGCTTATTTAGTGCTCGGCTTCCATGTGCGTGACGATGCATACGGATTTGTCTTGCCCTTATAGTCGTACCAAACCTGCGGACGTCTGTAATTCGGATTTTCCTTTGCTTTTGAGGTGTTAACCTCGGCGCTTTCGCCCGAACGCAGAAGCCTGCCGATAACAACAAGACGGGTGTCGACCTTTTTGCCGATGTAATTTGTGTATGTGTAATTGCAGGTGGAGAGATTTATTATCCTGTCGGATGCAGCAAGACCAACACCGGTAGTGTAGAGTGCTCTTTGGTCGATAAATCCCGCAAAATTGGAATCCGTCATATTTGGCTCAATGAAATTAAACATATATCCGCCGTCATCCTTTGAATCGACCGTTGTAAGAAATGCGGTATATATAAGAAAGGTGTAATTTCCGTTGAGCGTGCAATACTGAATGATCGGGTTCTTCTTGTACCATTCAATATCGTCGTATCTGTTGAGGTCATAGAATGCGGTGCCGCAGCTCATATC
>USJJ01000162.1 GCA_900554995.1 uncultured Ruminococcus sp.
TTTTAATACATACTATGGCGGTATCAGAAAAGTGTTACAACTGCCAATCCTTGATATCCTTGACCTCGTTGTACATTGTCACATAGCTGTCGTGACGTGAGGAAACAATATCGCCGTTTTTAACAGCTTCAACGATTTTGCAGCCCTTGTCATTGATATGAGCACAGGTTGAAAATTTGCACTGACCGAGATAATCATCAAATTCGGGGAAGCAATCAGCCAGCTCGTCTTTCTTAATAAGCTCGTTTGTTTCAAAGTCGAGAGAAGAAAAACCGGGCGTATCGGCAATATAGCCGTCAAGCGCCTTGAACAGTTCAACGTGACGGGTTGTGTGACGTCCTCTTCCGAGCTTTTTGCTGATTTCTCCCGTTTCAAGACAAAAATCAGGGCAAAGTCGATTTATAAGAGATGATTTTCCGACACCGGAGTTACCTGTAAAAACACTGACAGATCCGATTATTGCCGCTTTTACTTCATCAACGCCCTCCCCCGTTTCGTTTGAAACAGCAAAGGTCTCAAAGCCTGATTTTTCATAAATCGCAGCATAATCATCAGCGCTTTGCAGATCATCCTTTGTAAAAACAATAATCGGTTTAACACCCTTATGAACAGCAACAGCCGTAAGCCTGTCGATTATCAAAAGGTTTGGCCTCGGGTCGCATACCGATGAAACAATTACAAGATTGTCAACATTGGCAATCGGCGGCCGCTTGAAGAAATTACGGCGATCAAATATTTTGTCAATCGAATTTTTGTTGTTTTCACCGACGGAAATTTCAACGCTGTCACCGACAAGCGGCGTAATCCTTTCCTTGCGGAAAACGCCCCTCGCCTTACATTCATATATTTTGCCGTCAGCGGCCTCCACATAGTAGAAGCCGCCGATTCCTTTAATTATAGTTCCGTTAATTTTCACTTGCATCACCAAATGTCAGTGTGATTTCCTTATCGAGAGAAACGCTTACACCGTAAGTCGGTTCCATACTGATAACAACGCCCGTTGATGTGTCGCCGTTTGCAACAATTCTCCTGAAACCTGCCGATCTGAGCGTTTTAAGTGCATCGGAATATGAATAACCGATAACGTTCGGCACTGTTGCCTCGTGTGTTTTTGTCGTTGTGGTTGTGTCGACATAATCATATGTTGTCACATTGCTCAGAGCAACCGGTGATGATGTAAAGTTAACGTTGCACTTGTATATGAGCTTTCCGTCAACAAAGAATTTGAAAACGGATGTCGATTCATAGCCCTTGACCGTAACATCGACAGTTGAACCGTCAAGTGTAACATAGCCGCTGTAAACATTGGTGTCATCGAGTGTGGCGGTGACATTGCCGTGACCGTTATATGACGGAAGAGTTACTGTAATTGTGATCGACTGCTCAACGAGTTTACCCTTGCTGACAATAATTCCGACATTTGATCCCGAGGGAATCTTAGATCCCTTGAAGTTATTTGAAATAACATAGCCCTTTGTAACGGTGTCATTGTATTCATACTTTGAAGTAACCGTGAATCCCGAAGCGGTAAGAACCTTTTTGGCATTTGCCTCATCGAGGTTGGAAACATCGGGAACAATAATAAGTTTTTCTTTTGTTTCATCATACGAAACATATTCGAGGGTAATTGCAGAGCCGCTTGAAACCTTGTTGCCGCCCTTGGGATTGGTGCTGACAACGGTACCTGCCGGGATACCCGGATAGTCTTTCTGCTCTACCTCTTTTTCTTTTATCTGGAATCCAAGACTGTTCAGCTTAGTGACAGCGGAAACATAGTCCATTCCGACAAGATCGTCGGGAACCTCGACAAGCTCCGCATTGGTAGCAATAACAAGCTCAATTTTTGTCTTTTTCGGGTCGATTTTAGCACCCTTTTCAGGCGTCTGCGAGAGAATCTCATTCGGAGAAGCCTCGGGATCAACCTTTTCCGAAATATCAAAGACAAAATTCGGATATCGTGTTTCAAACTCCGCTTCATCATAGATTGTACCGACAAAATTCGGAACCTTTGTCTTGTTGTTTCCCGTAAGATATCCGAATTTGAACAGCAGACCGAAGGCAACGCCGAGCACAACGACAAGCGCCGCTATGATACCGATGAGAATGGGAATGGTTCTGTTCTTAACTTCAGGTTCCTCTTCCTCTTCCTCATTCTGAATCGGGTCGATCGGTTTAATAGATCCCGTAATGTTCGGAAGATACTTTGTCGGTTCGGTGTTCTTATAATCATAGTCAAACTGAATTGACGGATTTCTTCTGAACTCCTCAAGATCGAGAAGCATTTCGGCGGCAGACTGATATCTGTCGTTGACATTTTTCTGCATCGCCTTGAGAACAATCTGCTCAAGACCTACGGGAATTGACGGGTTGATTTCTCTCGGCTTAACGGGATCCTGCTGAAGCTGCATAATAGCGACGGAAACCGTATTGTCGGACTCAAACGGGAGCTTGCCCGTAAGCATTTCATAAAGCATAACGCCTACGGAATAGATGTCCGCCTTATCGTCCGTGATGTCTCCTCTTGCCTGCTCGGGACTTATGTAGTGGACCGAGCCGATCGTTGAATCGGTCATTGTACGCGTCTCACTGCGTGAAAAGCGTGCAATGCCGAAATCCGTTACCTTAATTGCTCCGTTTTCAAGGAGCATAATATTCTGCGGCTTGATATCACGGTGAACAATTCCCTTGTCGTGGGCGTGCTGAAGAGCACGAAGAATCTGCGTGACAAAGAAAACGGCTTCCTTATAGTTGATTACACCCTGCTGCTGAATATACTCCTTGAGGGTGATGCCGTCAACACATTCCATTACAATGTACTGTGTCCTTTCGCCGTAGCTGACATCGTAAACCTTAACGATATTCGGATGAGAGAGCACAGCAATTGCCTTTGATTCATTCTTGAAACGGCGTCTGAACTCCTCGTTTGCAAGAAATTCCTCTTTAAGAATTTTTACGGCAACGATTCTGTCGTCGATATTGTCATACGCCTTATAGACGACAGCCATTCCGCCGACGCCGATTATTTCTTGTATTTCATAACGTTTATCAAGCGTTTTTCCAACATAATTTTCCATACACTGAATCCCTTCTTAATTACTCACTTACGGTAACAACCGTTATGTTGTCGCCGCCGCCGTTTTCATTTGCAAGTTCCACAAGTTTATCGGCAATTTTATATCTGTCCTCTGATTTACAAACCTCAAAAATAACCTCGTCATCAACGTAATTTGTCAAACCGTCCGTACAGAGAAGAACCATATCTCCCTCGTTAAGCTGTTCCTGAGAATAATCAATTCTGACCTCGGGATCAACGCCGAGAGCTCTTGTAATTACATTCTTTTTCGGATGATCCCTTGCTTCCTCTGGGGAGATCTCTCCCTTATCAATCATCATTTGGACTACGGAATGGTCGGTTGTAACCTGCGTCATTCCGGATTCGGAAACAATGTAGATTCTTGAATCGCCGACATTGGAAATATAGAGTGTGTCTGCATTACGAACGGCAAGAACGACCGTCGTACCCATTCCGCTGAGCTCGTCATTGTTTTTCGCCATTGAATAAAGTGTGATATTTGCCGCCTCAACAGACGAGATGAGCAGGTTCTTAACAGAATTGTCGTTCATACCTATGTGATAGCCTGAGTTGAGCTTGTCGGAAATAACCTTAACCGCCGCCTCGCTGGCAACGTTTCCGCCGTTAGCTCCTCCCATACCGTCACAGACAACCAGCAGCAGATTCTCTCCGAACTGCCGCGTTCCCACGCGGTCCTGATTTTCATCTCGAATATAGCCAATATGTGTTTGCGATGCACTCGTCAATTTTTACCACCTCCAAAGAGCGTGTTGCCGGATTCATTTTTCACAGTTTGTGCGGCGGTTTGTTTCTGTTGGTCTGCGTCACGCCGCAGCTGTCCGCATGCCGCCTGTATGTCGCTGCCCAGTGT